>JAJRUK010000268.1 GCA_024277835.1 Planctomycetota bacterium
CACACGAAGCGTCGAAGAAAAGACGCCGCTGCGTATCGCAGCCTTCACCGAAGCCCTGCACCGCGTTGCGGAGGCGACTCGTCAGCGATACTAGAGCAAGCAACAGTCAGCTCTAGCGGCCTTCTTCTTCCGTCCCCCCTTCACTATAAGGGGGCTTGAGGGGGGTTGTGCGCTCGACTTCGTTTAAGACTGACTAAGAGTTGCGTCAAGCATTCGATAGCGTCCCAAACCGAGCCGCAGGCTTTAGCCTGCGCGGACGTTCGTCAACAGGGGTTCCCGGACAGCACGTTAACGATTCCGCCCCCCATCAGAGTAGCGACCCAAAGGGAGCTGATAGGTCGGCAAACAGCACAACAGAGCCGCGCACGTAAGGAGGCGACCACGAGTTGCGAAGCAACGAACAAATCCGATCCGCCAGCGCAAGTGGCCAGTGTCTTCGTCGCTCAAGCATGTTCGTGCTACGCCAATCTCCGCCGCCGAAAAGAAACCTTCCCAAGAATCAACAGCAACAAAGCAAGAACCAAAAGCCCCCACTCCGAAACCGTTGGGATCGGGGCCGGAAGAAACGTACCTCAGCAGCCTGTTGGTTGCTTTAGAAGCCGGCGCCACGCAAGCGTGCTGCATTTTCTATAGGTTGATAGGGGTCTACATTTCGGTGGCGTATTGTTGCGCTGCGTTTGCGAGGTCTTCGGCGCGATGTTTTGCTTGCAGGGCGTCTTCGCGCATGAGCTTTGTCTCGCGGCGCGCGACGTCGGCGTCGTCGCGAGCGATTTCGATCTCTTCTTTCAGGCGAGCGATCTCGCGGGTCATCTGGGTTACTTCCTGGTGCATCGCGCCCGCTTTGGTTCGAGCTTCCATCACTTGGCCAAAGGCGTCCTGCGCCTGTTTCCACTGCGTACTGACGTCGTTGTTAAGGACATCCGCAAGCTTACGAATCCCTCGCTCGATTTCTTCGACAGCCGCCGTCGCCTTGTCGGCTGTGTACTCTTGAGGCGACGAGTGATTGCTCGCCATCGTTGGGGGAAGGTCTACGAAAGATTCTTCCGTGGCGTTCGACGCGAATGGCTCCGGGTCGGTTGGTTCATCGGGTGTCGCGTCTGCCTCGGCCGACAGGCACGCGTCGAGTTGCGCTTCGAGATCAGCCGTTGCGTCGTGGCAGTCGATCTCGTCTTGTTCGAGTTCGTTCGCGTTGTCGATTTCGGAAGTCGCCTCGCTCGTATCAACGTCAGCCGTTTCCGGTTCGGTGATCGCTTCGGCAACTGGTTCAGCATTGGCGTCGTCGCTCGCCGTTTCGTCCTGACCAGGCGCGGAAACGTCTTGGTCAGGTGTCGCCACATCATCCGCCTGCGCCGATTCGACCGCCTTGGTGAGTTCCTCCTGAGCTTGCGCGAGTGCTTCTTCGACCGGCAGATCGGCGGCTGCGACTTCGTTGACAGGTGTATCCTGGTTAGTTTCTACGGGCGGAACCTGTTCGGCGGGGCTGTTCGGCGCTTCTTCAACGACGGCAGACTCAGGTTTCTCGACTGTGGTCGTCTCCGTCGGCGTTGCGACTCCGCTTTCGATAGCTTCCTGGACGATGTTTTCGGCTTCTTCATTGACGACGGACATGAAGAGTTCCTTTCTCAGGTCGGGGTTTTGTGTATCAATGAGCGCAACGACCTCCTCGACGACCGGGTTGGTTGCGTCGTTGAGGGCGTTGTAGAGTTCTTGATGTAGTTCGGTGTCTTCGGTGTTCGCTTGCGGTGGAGTTAGTCGCAATGCGGTTACGCTTCTCGCAATTCTCCGAAGGATTTCCAGTTCGGTGCGGAGTTTGCGCAGATCATCATGGTCGCCCACGTTGACCGACTCGAGTGTGCCGTTTCGTGGCACAAGGTAAACTTCGTTGGCGTGTGCGAGTGTGGCCATTCTGTTCAGGCGTCTTCGCCAGCCCCGACCGATAACAGGGGCGCAACTCTCCTGCGGCGACATCGTCGCAGGTTCCTACAGAGAAGACGTCGGCGAACGGCCATTGGTGCTGCATCGAACCGGACCCACCAGAAGGGCGCGAGAATAACACAAGCGGGGGTCCGTCGATGGTGATGTTATGGGAATGATGGGCGCTTCGTAGCGGGTATCGGACCCTTCGACTACGATGGGCGCTTTGGTGCTGGGTCGGGCATCGGTTTCGTGGACTATGGCGGCGAGTGACAAGGTAAATCCGAAGACGTGGATGGCGCGATGGGCTGGTTTTGTCGTGCGCACTGCGTGGTTCTGGCTGATCGCCTGGCCTGTCGTGGCGCTTCTCGTTTTCGTTCCCGCGCCGCGAATCCCAACGCTTATGCAAGACGATCGCAGCGGTTTTCTATCGACCGATATGCCCTCCGAGAGAGGATTGGCCCTCGTTCGACGCGAGTTTCCCGACCATGCGTTCGCAAGTCGAGCGGTGGTCGTCTTCGTTCGGGAAGGGGGGTTAACCGCGTCCGATAGAAAGCACGTTGCGGACGTTGCGAGCCGGTTGGCGTCTCGCTCGGTCGAGTTGGACTGGCGGGTCCGGGCGGTTGCGACGACGCCGATGCTGCAACCCTTTCTTGAAAGCGACGACGGGCAAGCATCGCTGATCCTGATCGAGCTTCCCGCAGGCAACCTGACCCACCATAGCGTTCGACGCGCTCGCATTGTGCGCGAGACGGTCACCGAAATGACGCCGCCGGAGGGCCTTCGTGTTGAGATGACCGGCGACGCCGCGATTGGTGAGCTGTTGGACCGCACAGCCAAGCGCGACGTGGATATGACGACATTGTGGGCGTTCGTCGCGGTGGCGGGGATTCTGCTTTTTGTTTATCGGTCGCCCGTGGCGATGCTTCTTCCGTTCTTGTCGATCGCCGCCGCGCTGTTGCTTTCGTTGGGGCTGATCGGATGGGCAGCGGCGAACGGACTCGCGGTGACCGGACTCGTCGAGATGTTTGTTGTCGTCATTCTCGTAGGTTCGGGCGTG
>JAJRUK010000269.1 GCA_024277835.1 Planctomycetota bacterium
GGAAAAAACGCTCGAAGACACGCATGTCGGTGGCTACGACAACACGATGCTCGACCTGGTCTTCAACCTCATCGGCGGGGTTCTGGCGGTCCTACTGCTTTCCATCAAGCGCAACAAGGGTGTACAAACCAAGACACTCGACGGATAATCACCCACAATCTAGAGCTGGTAACAGTCAACGCTAGCGGTCCTTTTCCTCCGTCCCCCCCTTTACTAAGGTGGGACCGAGGGGGGTTGCACGCGTCATTTGTAGAGTTAGGTGCCCTAGACTGAAGAATCGGCGACTCCGTAAATTGCGAATGATCCATGCGCGCCCAGCTCCTACATCTAACCGGCCCTCATCGCGGGAAGACGATTCTTTACGATGAGACGACAATCCTGATCGGCAGCGCGACCGATGCAATCGTCCGCTATCCCGCGCGCGGCGATATGAAGGAACGTCACGCCCAAATCGAGTTTGTTGAAGAGGGTTGCTCTTTTTACCTTCGCGCCATTGACGGGCAGGTCTTTGTGAATCGACAAGAAGTGCGCGAAGTCATCCTCGAACACGGCGACCTCGTGGAAATTGGCGTGGCGGGACCGAAGTTTCGCTTTCGCTTCGCCGAGTCCGAAGGAAGCGTCTGCAAGCCCGTCAGGCAGATGCTCACTGACGCGGCGGAAGTGCATGGCGAGAGCGGACTATGGGCGTCAACCCACGGCTTGCGTACCGACCTGCTAACGCAGTCGACCTTCGCCACAAAAGTCATCGCAATCATCTTCGCCACAACGCTGTTTTTTGCGGCGGCGTTTCTGGGGGCGGCGCTGAGCAGCTCGCGAGCGGCAAGACAACAGGAAGACCTGTCTCGTCAACGAACGCAACAGTACGAAGCACAACTTCGCACGCTGGGTCAGCAAGTCGAAAACTTCCGACACGACCAGGCGGGCCACGTCTCACGAGAAGAGCTAGATACCCTTCGCGTCGATCTCGCGAGACGCGCAACCATCATCGACACCATCGCGGAACAAAACACCGCGCTCCAACGAGTTCTCGACGAGTATAGCCAGGGCGTCTGCATGATTCATGGCACCTATACGTTCTACGCAGAGATCGACAAGATACCCGCACAAATCGCAGATGCTTCGGGCGCACCTTTGGAAATCGAATACATTGGGACGGGGTTTCTCGTTGCTCAACCGGGGCAAATCATCACCAACCGCCACGTTGCCCAGCCCTGGTGGAAAAGCGACGACGTCGCGCCGCTGTTGGCGCAAAACCTGACGCCGAAGTTCGTGTCACTGACTGCCACGTTTCCCGGAAGACCACCCATCGAGATCGATCCCGCGGCAATCCTCCTCAGCGAAGACGACGTTGACGTTGCGATCATGGCCATCAACATTGACGAAGGCGTCCCCGTTCTTCCGCTGCACGACAAAGACCTCTCTGCCATGCGAGGCCAGCGGGTCATCCTCCTTGGATACCCGACGGGGCTAAACGCGCTCCTGGCGCGAGCGGAACCAAACGTCGCTCAAGAAGCGATCGCGTTGGCGACGGATACATCGACGCTCATCGCCGAGTTGGCCAAGCGAAACATTATCAGCCCCGTCATCACCCAGGGCGCGCTCAACGAAGTGCGCCCCAAGCGACTCGTCTACGACGCGGAAACGACATCGGGCGGATCAGGCGGACCGGTATTTGGTCCGGACGGAACGGTCATTGGAGTCAACTTCGCCATCACGCGCGACTTCGACGGATCCAATTTTGGCGTTCCCATCGAATTCGCCCGCAGACTGCTCGCGAGACAAGAATCAAACGAAACGACCACGGAGGAACTCGGCGCACGGGACGAGCGCGGATCGCCAGAGGAAGCCAGCGAAAAGAAAGAACCCGTCGTGCAAGACGGTCGACCGTAGCGAACGACTCTCTCCCGTTCCTTCATGACGAGCGACGTGTTCTCATAGAAGGGGGGACGATGAGCGTTGCCCGCGACACGTGCGTGCCAGGAGTCCTACCCCGGATTGCAAAGAATCTCCCCGCACGTCGCCCCTTCCGTCCAGCGCTCCCCGGATCGCTGGCATTGAGACTCTAGAAGATTGTTCGCACAGCTCGGCAGCGCAGAATTACAACACGCCCCCCGAGGCAACCCGCACTCCACCGCGTCACACGACGCATCAGCCGTCCATGTCTCGCCCCCACCGCGACAGGAAGTAAACCCGACGTTGTCCATGCACGACCCCGTCGCTTCAACACAGCAGGAACCAGCGGACGCGGTACACGCGGCTGCACAGCATGGCGCCCCAGAGGACCACGCACCGGCCTGCGCAGTACAGTCGTCGAAGGTAACGTCCTCGCTGCATGTTCCCAACGTGACGTTGCAGCAAGCACCGCGGTCTTCCGCCCCCGGGTTCCTAAAAATCGCTGACGAATCCGACGGACACGTCGTCTCGATCATCGAGTCATTCCACGGCAAAGACAGTGCCCCGTTCAGCAAATCGACCGCCTCAAGAATGTCGAGGGAGGTACAGCGAAGACTCCGGTCCACGTCGCACCGAAAATCGGGGAGCGCATCATCCCGATCCAGATTTGGAAACAGCGCCTCAATATCCGTCTGCACCGAAAGCAAACTTTGGTCTACATCGACGGGCAGACTCCCAACGCAAGCGACACGAGCGCTTGGCAAGTGCTTGATGCATGTCCAATGTTCCGTAGAGATCGAGCGGTCGAATGTCAGGATAAGCGTCACAACACCGACCTGCTGAATATCGATAATCGCTGGCGGTGCTTCCTCGGGCAAAACGGTCACAAGAAAATCATCGACAGTGGTTCCGGCCGGGTTTCGATCAAACTGGAATGTCACCCGGTCCCAACCTAGCGCATCCTCGGGCGTATCCGAATCAAACGCGCGACGCGCGTCAACATCACAATTTTCCGGGAAAGTGGGTGTAGGGAGCAACGGGCAAGCGCCGGTATCAATTTCGAGGGATAGAAGCTCAGGCTCGATCTCCCCAATTTCGCGCGACCCCAGAATTGTTAGAGAACTGCAGCGACTGAGATAGAACGTAAACGAACCACAA
>JAJRUK010000270.1 GCA_024277835.1 Planctomycetota bacterium
GATGTAGCCAAGGCGGGTCTCGTCGTAATCGACCTTGCCGACCATGCGAATCTCCGCCGTCACTGTCTTCCGCTCAGCTGGTGCGGTTTCGATTTCCGCCAGTTTTCGCGCCGACTCTGATAGGATGAGCGTGACCGGACCGCCGCCGTCATCGCCGCCGGTGTCATCCACTTCGACCATCTCCATGCCGCAGATCGGACACTTTCCCGGTAAGGGCATGGGCGGAACGCAAAACATCGCGCAAGCGTACTTGGGCTTACTCTTCGCCTTCTTCACTGTTTTGGGAGCGGCCGATTCCTCGGCGAGAATCAGGTCCATCCCGCATAACGGGCACTTCCCCGGTTCGGGAAGTTGGATCTGCGGATGCATCGAGCACGTCCAGATTTCCTCCGCAGCGGGTTCGGACGACGCCTCAGTCGTTTCTTTGCTTTCAGCTCTCGGCGCTGTGCTGACCACCCCGTGAAACCAATAGCCAAGCAGGAACATCGTTACGACGATGATCAGCGTCGGCGCCTTCGAGAGAATCCCCATCACTTTGTTGTCGGCGGACGTCATGGTTTGTTCGCTCCTTCTTCCGGCTGATCTTGCCCTGCTGCCGCGTTCTTGTTGCCATCGCCCGTGGGTTTCATCGGGTCGAACATATCACCTGTTTTTTTGGTCCCATTCACCAGCGTGTGCCCTACGAGCTTGTCCAGCTCCGCGAGTCGCTGTGCCCGGTTCGCTAGAGCGCGCTCAAAGGACAACTCAAACTCCAACAGCGATCGCTCCGCATCGACGAGATCAAGGAAACTCGACGACCCCGCGCGAAACGAGGTCTCTGTCGAACCAATCGATTCGCGGGCTTTCGGGATCAGCACATCTCGGTACAACGCGATCTTCCGACCGGCGTCACGGTGTTCAAAAAGTGTCCGTTGCGCGGTCGATATCAATGAATTCTCCAGTTGTTTGCGAGCGCCAAGCGCCGAAAGGTATTGCGCTCGCGCCTCTCGCTCGCCGGACGCATACTTCTCTCGCCAGACCGGCACATTCACGGACATCGAAAGCATCCAAACATCTTGTCCGCTGTCGGCGGGCTTGTTGCCCGGTCGAAGGCTCTTCCCGATCGCGTAACCGTCGATCAAGTCGCCCATGCCACCGGTGATACGAGACGCGCTTCGCAAGGCCCCCGGGCTAGTCACCCCTTGCGGTTTGGACCGAACCGAAGAGTCTACGTCGGTATAATCCAGACCGAACGTGAAGTCCGGGTAGTAGTCCTTCTTCGCCAGCGCAACGGCATGACGCGTCCGCTCCATCTCATGGTCGAGGGCCTTTAGTAGCGGGCTGCTCACAACAAGCTGAGCTAGCACCTCTTCGTCTGTCATAATCAGTTGATCGTTGGGGATCGTCTTGGGGAGAGGCAGCTCCGCGTTCGTCGGACGGTTCAGAGCTGCATTGACCCTGGCGATCACGGGCACGAGAAAATCACGGAGTGTTTCAATCTGATCTTCAAGCTTGCCCATTTCAACCTGGGCACGGATCACATCAGGATGGCCGGTCGAGGCTGTTTTGTATCGCGCCCGCGCGACGCTCTCCAGATAGGCAACCAACTCGAAGTTCTCTTGCACGACGTCGATGGCTCGCCCTAAGTAGTAATACTCATAATACGAAAGTTTCACCTCGTAAAAGAGCTGAAGCTTCTCGTCCTCGTAGCGATGGTGAGCCGAGCGGGCGGCCTCGGCGGCAACGCTTCCACGCAACTTCAACTTCCCGAACCACGGAAAGAGTTGCGAGATACCCAACGACTGGCGTTGAGGACCCGTGCGCGTTTCAACCTCGCGGATAAAATTCTTGTACGTAAATCGCGGGTCGGGGAGCGTGTCCTGCTGTTTGATTCGTTCGAGAGCTGCTTTCCATACGTTAAACGCCGCTTCCAACCCCGGATTGTTGAGCGCAGCGTAGGCAAGGTATTCCTCAAGCCCGCTGGAGTCGTCCAACGTTGGAAGTTCCGCGTCGTTTTCCGTTTCAAACTCTTGCGCCGTCGGTAAGGGTGTGCGAATCGCATCCCACCGCACGGCGTCGCCGACAGACGAAGCGCGTTCCGGCGGAATGCACCCCCCCATCGTCGAAACAAACAGAAGGGCGCAACACACCGTCGATACGAAGTGTGGCTGTACAATGACTCTACTCGGCATGTCCTTACGCTCCCGCAATCGCCCGACACTAAGCTAAAAACTGTTGTCCTGCCAACGGTAGCAGCTACCTGATGCTGACTGCACTTATTTTATCGGCCAACACCGACGCACCTGCTACTCTCGCGGGGAGCAGCCAAGTTGCAAGTCTTTCAACTTCAATCGTTTCAAAAAACTGTTTTCACAGGCCTGGGCGGGTCAACCCATCGCCCTATCGCCATCGAACAAGTACATTACTCGGATAAGCCATGCCCTGCCGATGGTCGTTCGCAAACATCGAAGTTCTCTTCGCGTACTGTATGCGGGATCCGGCCCATAGGATGACCGCTGACTAAGCGTTATTGTTCAGAAGCTACTGATGGTGGCCACCACGCCCGTTTTTTTAAACCGTGGTCCCCTCGTGTCGGAATCGCAGAGCATAAACTCGTATCAGCGAACAACGCCGACGCAAGGACAAACCCCACAGACAAAACCAACACATACGCGGCCTCCAATTCCGACAATGTCCTCCGGTACGCTCGACTCACAGTAAGTCAGAGCAGGCGGCGACTTTTCGATATTGGATGCACCGACCGATCGCTTCCTTCCCGCTCGCTAGAAAAACCTATCAGGCGTTACGATCGTGTGATAGAATGAGTATCAACCCGCACACAGAGCGTCCAGTCCGACCAGCCCTGCCCCATCCCCGAACCATTACAGATTGAGTGGTTTGGCAACTCGTACGCTGTCCGATACGATCACCTATGGGTCAGGGAAACACCGAAGGACGTAGCTAAGAAGATGATGAGCGAATCTGAGCATGATGTCGTCGAACGGTGTCGCCGCGGTAGCCGCGAGGCCCAGCGGGAGCTGTTTGAGCGCACTTCAGAGCGCATTTACCGCCTGCTTCTCCGCATGACCGGGAGCGCGGACGACGCGTCGGATCTGACGCAAGATACATACCTGAAAGGGTTTGCGCAAATCGAAAAGTTCGACGGACGTGCCTCGATCGCCACATGGTTCTATCGAATCGCCGTGAACGAGGCCCTCCAGTTTCTCCGCCGAGCCAAGACACTGCGCCTGAAATTAGAGAACTCCGCCCGAGACAACGTCGACTACCCCGCCGACACCACAGCGATCCAACTTGACGTCCAAGCGGCCCTCGGGTGCGTCGAACCGGCAGAGCGGGCGATCTTATTGCTAAGATATCAAGACGGACTTGATTATCGGGCGATTTCGGAGGTGATCGGCTGCCCCGAGGGAACGGTCGCTTCGCGGCTGAGCCGAGCCAGAGACCGTCTCCGGGACATTTTACGAAAAAGTTACGGCGAAACGGAAGAAAATGATGCCACCGTGCATCCAAAGAATGGCTAAGAAGGTCCGGCGACGCCCCTGCCGGTAGAATGGTGCCGCGATAGCGACGGACCATGGGATCAATGATCATGTGTTGCGAAGAGTACAGAGACCGAATCGGACGTTTCCTCGATGACGAGCTAGCGTCCGACGTCCGCGCAGACGTCTCAGAACATCTTCAGGCGTGCGCCGCCTGCAGACTTGAGCTGGAGAACCTTCAGGAACTCACATCCGCCATCCCCAATTTGGCTGACGCTGGCGTTCCCTCATCCCTCTGGACTTCGATTGAAACCAGCCTCCAAACGGCACCAGATCGCCCTTCGCCGCGTACTGCGACCCGCTTCCCGCTACATCGGTCGCGGCGATGGGCGCTTGCTGCCTCTCTTGTGTTTGTGGTCGGACTCGGTTTCCTCGGTACGAACCTCATGAGTCGCTCAGCGCGAGCTTCCGAGATCGACTTCGGCGTTCTTCTTGACGCCCTGCCGCTCGATGCACAGCTGGCATTTGGAAAGTTCCTCGCGCTCTACGGCGCTGAAACCGGATCCGCGCTTGAGGCCAAGAAATTCGCACCAGCTCTGGATTTTGAAACGCCCCCGACCTTACCGGGCGGTTTTCGTCTGGAGAGCGTTTATCTTTTGCAATTCGGGAATCGACCCGGCGTGGCAGCCTCCTACAGACGCGGCAACGATTTCCTGGCGACGATTTTTCATCCGCCCGTCGAGCAGGAGAACTTTGGCACGCACAAAGACTACCCGTGTGCCATCGGAAAGCACCGCGGGCACAAGGTCGAAGTTGGCTCTTGGAAGATGATCCATCTGACCGACCCAACGACATGCCATTGCGTCCTGAGTCAACTTGACGAAGCAACCGAGCTTCCGGCGATCATGGCAGCGGTCGCCCCCCTCGCTGCCGCCGGCCCCCCCCACAACCACGGCGAGTAAGTCATTCGCTGGTACAGGTCGGAGCATCGCCCACCGAATGGCGCTGGCTCGTCGCTGATCAAGTATCGCTCGTACGCACAGCTACCCTATCAGTCTGTTGAAGAACGAAGTTTTTCAGTGTGGCACCGGCCCCTCGCAAACGAACGAAGCTACCCGGCGGTCGTCGCGTCAAGTGTTTGGCGCATGACGGCCAGGAATGTCACTCTCTGTCACTCTTCGAAGCGGTTGCGTCGCTGCAATCAGGCCCCTCTCACAAGTCCCGGACAGATCGCCCGTCGATCCAAGGCCCCAACCGCCGCCGCCCCCCCCCTAGGCTAGGAAGGACTCAACCAGAGAAGTACGAACCGTGCCCCACGCATCCCGGTTGCAACCTCTCTCGTGGAACGTATCATGCCAACGGGACAGAATAGGTGGCTGTCGTTAGGGCGGTCGCGGTTGGTTTGGGTTGGTCGGTCGGAGCCGTTGGTCCGGGTTTTGAAAGGAACTGTGAGATGAAACGAGCGAAAATCACAATCGTCGGTGCGGGAAATGTTGGTGCGAGTTGTGCGTTCTGGGCTGCGACCAAGGAACTGGGGGACATCGTCCTTCTCGACATACCCGACTTCGCGGATAAGACTGCTGGCAAAGCCCTCGACCTTGCACAGTGTGGCCCTATCGACCGATTCGACTGCCACATCACGGGTACGTCGGATTACAGTGCTGCTCAGGACAGCGACGTCGTTGTCATTACCGCGGGCATCCCTCGCAAGCCGGGCATGAGTCGCGACGACCTTATCCAGACCAATGTCAAGATCGTTAAATCCGTCACGGAGCAGATCGTCAAGGTCGCGCCGCAGAGCGTATTGATCGTCGTATCCAACCCGCTCGACGCGATGGTCTACACCGCGTGGAAGACGAGCGACTTCCCGACGAATCGGGTCGTCGGTCAAGCGGGTTGCCTCGACATCGCACGGTACCGAACATTTATCGCGATGGAACTCGGTTGCAGCGTCGAAGATATTTCCGCCCTGCTCATGGGTGGCCACGGTGACGACATGGTGCCGCTTCCGAGTTA
>JAJRUK010000271.1 GCA_024277835.1 Planctomycetota bacterium
CATGAAGATATTGGAACCCACAAGAAGCGCGATCGTCTTGACAATTGCCATAAGCTATCCCCTATGCCCTCAAAGCTCCGTAGGTTGGGTCATCGACCCAACACCTCGGCTAGTTAGACCCAACATTCTATTCCATCGCAGTAGCCGCGAGCCCCTCGAACGTTGGCGGTCACGGCACGCTACCGTCGCAGCCGGGTAGGGCAGGTGGTTCTTTCGCCCCAAGGCGAAAGGTTCACCTGCCTCAACCAATCGAGTGCCAAGGCAAAGCAGTACATCCAAACGTCACGGTAAACGCAGGTCCATGACCTGCCCTACAAGACTAAATCTCCTTTCCGAACTTGTCGAATTCGCACCCACAAGTCCGGCAAGTCCAGCCGCCCCATAGCAGTTGCCTGATTGAGGTTGGCGCTCGAAGACCGGGTGCCTTCCTTCCGCATCTAGGGCAGCACACACTCGCAAGGTTTATACCCCACCTGTTTTTCTTTGCTGACCCACGGACCACCGCTACGACACCGATGAGAAGAACCACACAGACCAGAATCGCGACAAAACGGACATCCATGATATAGCTTCGTAGATTCAGGTCATCGACCCAACACCGCCGCTAAGGCCGACTCGCAATCGCTGCCGCGAGCGTATTCACGAAATTCGGCACGACCTTATCAACTGCGATCCGTTCGGCGTGGTCGAAAAGCGTTTTGAGGCAAACCGCCGGGGACGTATCCGCCTCGACGCCCCAATACTTTCGCGTCGTCAAGAAGACGCTGATCGGCTCGGTCTCGTAGGTGCTGCTGCGAACTTCATACGTCGTCGTGCGTGATTTGACCTCGACATACGCCTGCATGTCGCACTCGGGCGAAAGCGCAATGCCGAAGTAGGGCTGGGCGTCGATGATGTTGAGCGCATCGTCGCCGAAGAGGAAGCTGGTGGCTGGGTTCTCGCCCCAGATCGTCTCCGCGACAAGCTGGTCGTGGTTGCCGCAATATTGAAGATCAAACCCGAAGATCAACTCGAGGTGGTCGTACACCAGATCACTAAAGGTCAGGTGATACGGCGCTTGGGTCAGAATCAGGTCGCCGAACTTGCGGACCGCGTCGATGCTATCCGGGGCGAAGTGCCCAAAGCGCAAACTCCCCCGATCAACACGAATCCACCGCCGAGACCCCTGCCCGTCGTTTTCTTCTTCGAGCATGAGCGTATTCGCATCGCGACAGCGCAGCTTGCGCAGCGAGGGGTACTCTTTGCGAATGCGGTCGAAAAAGTGAAGAACCGCCTCACGGTCGAGGTCGCCCTCAATTTTGAGAAACAAGCGGCAGTTGATATAAAAATCGTCGCTGACTGCGCCGAGATGGATGCTCATAGCCCTGAAGCTCCCAAGGGGATGGATTTCGGATCGACTTATATGATTATGGCAGATACGAACGGGTTTTTCAACCGAAATCACCCGCGGGTTTCTGCAAAGTTGTCGCCTTACCAGCGATAGGGCTTGCCAACCACGCCCGAAGGTGAAAAGATGTGACACGCCCGTTAGTATAGGGCGCTTCATTTTGACACAAACGGGGCGATCTTGCAGAAGGAGCATGCGGTGGCGACGAGTACAAAATATCCGTCGATTCTTATGTTTGGCTGTCCGGGTTCGGGAAAAGGCACGCAGGGCATGGTCGTAGGCCAACTGCCGAACCTCGTTCATCTCGCGATGGGCGACATCTTCCGAGGGCTCGATAAAGAATCCGACATCGGTAAGGAATTTCTAAGCTACTCCTCAAAAGGACAGCTCGTTCCCGATGAACTGACGATCCGCGTCTTCCGTCATCATGTGGATGCCCTGATCGAGGCGGGCAAAATCGACCTGAGCTACCACATGCTCATCCTCGACGGCATCCCCCGCACCACGCAACAGGTCGAACTGCTCGCCGACGTCATCGACGTCAAAAGCGTCATCCACCTCATGATCGACGACAAAGACGCCCTCATCGCGAGACTCTCCAAGCGAGCCAAAACGTCAGGCCGACCCGACGATGCAGACGTCAAGGTCATCGAAAACCGCATCGAAGTGTACGAACGCGAAACGCACCCCGTGCTCGAAGCGTACCCGAAAAAGATCATCGCCCGCGTCAACGCAGACCAACCGCCGCTGGCTGTGCTGCGAGACATCGCCAACTGCCTCGTGGGCGTCGTATCGGCGAGAATTTAAGAGAATTATAAATAGCAAATGATGAGTGATGAAATCATGCGACACCGTTTTCAGCATTGTCGCTCTTCTTTAGCTATTCTGAGATCGCGTGTGTCCAATGCGGTCGCGGAGGCACCCGGTCGTGGGTGCCATGCCCAAGCACGACGAAGTCGAGCGCCGGCATGTTGTTGCGGCGAAAACATGGCGGCGCTGCGCTTGACCATGCCACCCATCGCAAGAATCGAAGCGAACGTAGAATCGCAAATGATGAGTCATGAAGATTGACAACGACACACCAACGGCTACCTGGTCGCCCGACGTCTTGCGCAGATTCGCCGCCGACTTCGATCCAACACTCGAAAAACTTCTCGCGAAACAAACGGATATCCCCACACGCCTTCACGAGGCGATGACCTACTCCCTGCTCGCACCCGGCAAGCGCATGAGGCCCTATCTCACGACGCGATGTTGTCAGCTATCAGGAGGCACCACAGACGACGCCTTCGCCGCAGCAGCCGCCATCGAATGCGTCCACTGCTTCAGCCTGGTCCACGACGACCTGCCCGCCATGGACGACGACGACCTGCGTCGTGGAAGACCCACCACGCACAAGAAATTCGACGAAGCAACCGCCATCCTCGTCGGTGACGCCCTCTTGGCACTCGCGTTTGAAATCCTCGCAACACGCTCACCGAAGGACGCGGACATCGGGAGAATGGTCCAAGTCCTTGCCGAATCCACCGGCGCAACCGGCATGATCGGCGGACAGGCAGCCGATCTCACTGGCCAAGAACAACCACCTTCACTCAAGCGCACCCAATACATCCACCAGCGAAAAACGGGGCACCTGTTCAGCGCCGCCGCAAGACTCGGAGCACTCGCGGGCAACGCATCCGATTCAGCGATCGACTCAATGGCTCGCTTCGGCCTGCAACTAGGCCTGGCGTTCCAGATAGCGGACGATTTATTGGACCTTACCGCCACCACCGAGCAGATGGGCAAAGCGACAAGTAAAGACGCCGTCGCAGGAAAACAAACCTACCCCGCCTGCGTAGGAATTGAAGAGAGTCAGTCAGCTGCGAAACGAGCGTCATCCGAGGCAATCGCCGCCCTGTCAACACTGGGACCAGACGCCTCCGACCTGCAAGCACTCGCAAGATACGCTATTTCTCGCAATTATTGAAAGCTGCGAGCGTGCTTTGGACCGATCTGTTTGATAAGATACGCAGGTGCGGCTTAGTGTGGCACTGGCCTTGTCTTCCGCCCCCCTTACTAAAGGGGGATCGAGGGGGGTTGCCCGGTGCCCCAGGCGGAACGGGGTGCCATGGCCAAGCGAAGCGCCGCCATGGCGTTCGCAAAAGATATGACCCGGATAACCAGAACGTCTTGTCCACGAATCGACCTATATACGACGACCAGCCATAACGCCGGAGTCATGAATGAGCTTGCTTGAAAAAATCAACTCCCCCGCAGACCTCAAAGCCCTACCCGCAGAAGAGCTACCCGCACTCGCCGCCGAGATTCGCAAACGGATCATCCAAGTCGTCGGCGACGGCGGAGGCCACCTCACCAGCAACCTCGGCGTCACCGAACTCACCATCGCCATGCACCGCGTCTTCGATTTCTCCACCGACCGACTTCTCTGGGACGTTGGCCACCAGTGCTACCCGCATAAACTCCTCACCGGACGCAACCAGCGCTTCGACACCCTTCGCAAACCCGGCGGCGTCAGCGGATTCCCCAACACCCTCGAAAGCGACTACGACCTGTTCAACGTCGGACACGCCGGAACCGCCATCGCCACCGCTGTCGGGATGGCCCGGGGCGACGAACTCGCCGGTCGAAACAACCACGTCGTCGCCGTCGTCGGCGACGCGAGCATCTTCAACGGCGTCGCTCTCGAAGGACTCAACCAGGCCGGCACCCTCAAGCGACAGTTCCTCGTCATCCTCAACGACAACGAATGGGGCATCTCGCCAACCCAGGGCGCTATGGCAGAATACCTCGCCAAGTTCCGCGCGAGCAACTTCTACGAGGACATGAAAGAAAAGACCAAGCAGATTCTGCCAAAGCTGCCACTCTTCGGAAAACCCGCTTTCGACATGATCGCCCACCTCAAAGAGGGCATCAAAGCAACCATGTCACCCGGTCAGGTTTTCGACGCGATGAACCTGCAATACGTCGGACCCGTCGATGGCCACGACCTCCCGCACGTCATCGAAGTCCTCGAAATGGTCAAAGAAGCGAACCACCCCGTCCTGCTTCACGTTCACACCGTCAAGGGCAAGGGATGTGCGTGGGCCAAGGCAGAACCCGGCAAGTACCACAGCCCCAAACCCTTCAACGTCAAAGACGGCAAGGTCCGCGCCGCCTCCAGCAGCGGAAGAAGCTGGACCACCGCCTTCGCCGACACGCTCAGCGCGCTCGCAGAAAAAGACAACCGCATCTTCGCCATGTCTGCCGGCATGCTCGACGGAACCGGACTCAACCTCTTCCAGGAAAAATTCCCCAAAAGGTGTCGCGACGTCGGCATCGCAGAAAGCTGCCTCGTAGATATGGCTGCCGGCATGGCGAAAGCTGGTCGCCGACCCGTCGCCGCGATTTACTCGACATTTCTCCAACGAGCGTTCGACCAGATTTTTCAGGAAGTCTCCCTCCAGGGACTCCCCGTCATGTTCTGCATGGACCGCGCCGGTCTCGTCGGCGGCGATGGCCCGGTACACCACGGATTCCTCGACATCACCTACCTGCGCGGAATGCCCAACCTGACCATCATGGCCCCCATGGACGAACCCGAGTTGCAATCCGCCATGACACTGGGACTCACGCTCGATCATGCGTGCGCGATCCGCTACCCCCGCGACGTTGTCCCCGTCCCACAAGAAACCTGCCCGCCGTTTGAAATCGGAAAATCAAGACGACTCCGCGAAGGCAAAGATGCGACCATCCTCGCCTACGGATCAATGGTACAAAACGCCCTCGACGCCGCCGAGCTTCTTAGCGGCATGGACATCGACGTCAGCGTCGTCAACGCAAGATTCGCCCGACCCATCGACCGCGACATGGTCAAAAAGGCATTTTCCCAGGCGAAACCAGTCGTCACGGTTGAAGATCACTCCGTCGCCGGCGGGTTCGGGGCAGCCGTTTTAGAAACCGCCCAGGAAATGAAACTCCCAGCGACCGCCATGACACGACTCGGCATCCCCGCCGACCGATTCGTCGCCCACGGATCGCGCACCGGACAACTATCCGAATGCGGACTAGACGCCGCCGGAATCGCAGCCGCCGTACAACAACTTCTAGAATCGCGAACAGGAAAAATCCTCCGCCGCATTGACGCCCCAACAAACGCGATATACTCCGACTGAAAGAGAATGAAAAATTCAGAGCCGCGCCCGTAAGGAAGCGTTCAACCGACTCGCAATGGCTATCCGCGCACCGGACGAGCCAAAGTACAATGGCGAAGTTCGGTAGGACGGACACCGCCCGCCGCGACTAGAGCAGGTAG
>JAJRUK010000272.1 GCA_024277835.1 Planctomycetota bacterium
AACGGCAGCTTGGTCAACTGATGTCAACGCATCGCAACGTGGCGTTGATTGGCAAATGAAAGTCGAAGACGCACGGTGCAAACTGAAGTCCGTGTATCCTAAAATTAAGCTGTGACGGAGCACTAGACTTGGTGCTCGTGAAAACAGGCCACTGGGACAATCCGTGGAATCGGCGCTATGAGGCAGAAACGTACGCGCTGTTCAGGGCGATTGCCTCATCGCTGCGATCGACGCGCCCGCGTTCATCAGGTATCGAGTAGTTTGCCTTTTCGACGAATGGCCACGACAGCACAACGCATAGAGCAAGATTTCCGATGCCCGGACGTTATTTTCCGACGAAACGCCGCAACCGGCGTGTGGGGACAAAGCCCAAAGCGGCTGAACCCAGGGCCAGGATCGCAAGCGCCGAAAGATCGATCGCTCCACACGTTGTATCGATGACGTTTTCCTCACCGTCGGGAACGCTCTGACCTGCCTCTTCGTCTACAGGGCAACCCGTTTCGTCGACTTCCCCACTTGGTGTGTCCATACACAAATCGTCAGCATCTGGAACGCCGTCGCCGTCTGCATCGGGCGCGGGCTGAGGTGCAGGCGGTTCAACGGGACAGCCATCTTCATCGACCTCCGTATCGACTGGAGTGTCGGGGCAAAGGTCAAACGGATTCGAGATACCGTCGCCGTCATCGTCGGGGAGTGGTTGCGTCGCTGGCCCATCGGTCGGTGCGACCACAAGCGCGCTACCGCAACCGGTCGCACTGAACGCCTTGACCAACGGGCATTGATCGAGGCAATCCACCAGGCCATCGCCGTCGGTATCGTCGCTGAAGACGGTAATCGTCTGCTCGCATGACGAGGTTTTCCCGGTGGCGTCTTCGGCGGTGTATTCCAGAGTTGTCGTTCCCAACGGGAAAAACTGAGGTTCGTTGGTCGTGACCGTCACCTCCGTGCAGTCAAAGGCATCCGCGTGCCCTGGGTCCAGAAACGTCTCGCCATTGCCTTCGCATTCAATAACGACCGACTCCGGGCAGACGATCGCAGGCGGCTCGCAGTCTTCGACAACAACGCTCGCGGTGCAGCTATCCGAAGCTCCGTCCAAATCCGTCGCGCTCAGGAAGACGTCGCGTTCCCCCACACCATAGGGACCAGGCGGATCCTGCACGATTACGATCGGATCGAAATCGGGGTCAACGGAACCGTTATCAATACTAACCTCGACCACGCATGTCTCCGGATCTGCGCACACCGTCTGGTCAGCACAAATCGCTTGCGGCGGGGAGTTGTTGACCGGCGTCAAGCTTCCGTCAGATTCGCGCTGTCCGACCGTGTTAACGATGGTTACGCAATCGTACACGCCTATGGAAACAGGCGCTAGACTGACCGCCAGTGCAAGAGCGTCGGCGGTCCCGATCAACTCTCCGTCGAGGCTGAGGATCTGAGACGTGCTAAACACGACTCCCTCACCAGCTTCTTCAACGATCGCGATGGACTCACCCTTGAAGGCGTCGTAGCTGATGTAGAAACCCGTGGCAGCATAAATGCCAACGCCTACATCCGACGTAAAGCCCAGGCAAGTCGTAAAATAGCAACCGTACTCGCCGTTGACACCATAAACGGTACCGGTCTCAACCGATTCACTCACAACGACCGAAGAAGCGCCGCCTGTCCCGTAAGATTGAGCAAGCCCCAAGTCAATCGCGCCGCTGTGCAAGCCCGGGCTATAGAACGAGCGACAGGTGTCGTCGTCGTAGAGTTCGTCGTTTTCGGCGGGAAAGCACTGGAACAGGAATGGCCAGCATGTTAGACCGTCTGCACAGCGGTCAACGAGCGGGGCGCACGATTCGCCGATCTGTTTGAAGGGTCGACAGATGCTCTCGCAGTCGCTCTTGCAATCGAAGATACAGCCATCGCAGTCCAAGCGGCATGCGCCTTCGCAACTGTTGCGAGCGCCGCCGCACGAACTTCTGCAGTCATCGCAGTCGTCGCGGCAACTGTCGCAGCCGCCGATGCAAGTAAGCGTCGGGCAGCAGATGTCGCAGCCCACGTCGCACAGCTCGCATCCCGCGTCGCACGTCCCGAACGCGGCCTGACACCCGACCCAGCATGCGCCGCTCGTGAAGTCGCACAACCCTTCGCAGGCTGCGCTGGTTGCGTTGCATCCAAACTTGCACACGTCGATCTTCGCCTGGTTCTGGCATTCCTGACCGAAAGCGGTAACGGCGGGAATAAACAGTCCAATCAAGACCGCCTTCATGATGCCATTGCTGATCTTGGGGTAGACCTGCGCTACTCCGACGGGTTCGACGCACATCGCCATTGGGACTCTCCTCAGTTGTTTCTTACTGCTACCGTGACGCGCGCATCCCGCATGTTGCAGAAGCGCTGGCAACGTCGGCCTCGTCCGCTGCCGTGATGGGCAACCATTGTACGTGAACGCGATTCGCTTTGTCAATCTTGAAATAGCGCGTTATCAGACGCGAGGCGTGCATATTGGTAACGTGAAGCTGGGTTATCGCCCCAGCGCGCAGTGAGACAAACGTAACGGCGGTAAAACGGGTGTTGCATGACGGACGCGGTCTTCGTAATGCGCCGCTGTCCTGGCGCTATAGGTGTAGCCGGACAACGACGCGAGTTGCAGAGTCTGCGAGAATAACGACAGATGTGCTTTGAGGCTGAGACTTCTTATTGTGCCAATTCGTGGCACCCGTAGAATGTCGGGTCGATGATGCGACCGAATGCTCATCGTGTGTCGGGGCGATGACGCAACCGACGCCGCTCGACTGAGGATCGCGAATTAGTTGTAATCTGCGCGAAAGCTGCTAGAGAAAGAGTATGTCGTCGAACATTGATGCAGCACAATACACCGTGGGCTGGGGAACGCTCGCTCTGCTGACGGCGGGACTCGCCCAGTCAAAGAATCGCAGCGGGCTTGCGTGGTTTGTTGGTGCCGTTTTTCTTGGTCCAATAGCGACGTTCATCCTCGTTGCCTTCTGCGACAAACTGACGAACGACGAATAGGGTCGCAGCGTTCGTAAGGAACAGCCCGATCGGTCGAGTCAGACGCGGACGACGCTGCCCCTGTCGAAATTTTTGGAATGAACAACGCCCCGCTTCGGTGAAGAACTCACCGAGGCGAGGCGTTTTTGGTTGCGACCGCGGGCGACTGCGTTTCTGTTAGTCGTTGTCGCGGAAGGTTCGATTCCAATCCATCGGCATGGAAGCTGTCGTTCGCAGGTTCGCCTGTTGTGCGTTGAGGCGATTGGGACCATTGGCTGCCTGCAAGCGCAGCGTCAGTAGCGACTCCTTCTCGATCGCGCTGGCGAAGCGCGGCGGGATGCTCGCGTCGATCATCGTGGCAGCGATCACAGAAGCTGGGCCTTGACGATGAATGACAACAGTCGAGTCTCGCAGGCGGCGAACGGCGCGCTGGGCCTGGTCGATCTGAGCGATCCGATTGTCAAGGTGCTCGATGCTTGCCTGGGCATCCTGTCGCTGCTGCTCGAGACGCACGCGACGCTCGCTACGGTCACTGACTTCGTCGATTCGGTTTTCGATCAACGCAACCCGAGCGTCAATCACGGCACGGTCGCGATCTAACCCATCACGTGTCGCGTCGAACTGTGCAAGCGCTTCGTCCGGTGCAAACAAACCCGTCACAAACAAAATCGCTTCAAACTTCTGGTTATAGTCGGCGATCTGGCGATCCATCTCCGCGATCATACCCCGGGCTTCCTGCAGGCGCTTCTCATTTTGGACGAACTTGCGACCGTGGTTGTACAGGTGATCCGTCATCAGATAGTACCGACGGCGATGCTCAAGGCGACGGAACTCTTCATTAAAGACCGCCCGGTTGCGATCGAGGTCGTCGCGCAATTCGGCGATCCGCTCAAGTTTTCCCGATGCGGTCTCGTAGTCACCCACAAGGATGAACTTGGTGAGCGCGGTTCCGGAACGCACGGTCGAGAAATCCTCCTCCGACAGCGCAGCCTGCGTCCACGGCCTTAGAAAGCTCTCGCCGCCGGGAACGATCAGCACTTCCGCCTGGGCAAGCGTCTCGAACCGGGATGCACCGTTGCGGCGCTCGACGCGCTCGGACTCGATGGCCCAGCCGATCTTTTTCTCAAGGCGACGCAGTTTGCGAAGATTCTGCTCGAAGCTCGCAAAGTCGCTGGCATCGCCGCTATCGAATTGGCCACTGACCTTTGCACCGTACGCAAGCCACTCCTGCTGCTTTTGAACGGACTGTTGCCATTCGCCCAGCGCACTGAGAACGTCATCGCCGCCAGAGTTGACGGATATCCATCCTTGATAAGAACCGCCGCGATCCGGGTCGAACAATCCAAACATATACGGACCGGTCGAAAGCTGCGTCGGCGTGAACGTCACGTCCTCGCCCTCAAACTCGCCGCCCCAGAGCACAACGCGATACGCGGCGCTATTCGCCATCATCGTGTCGCCGTTATCGAAGTCTGTGTCAGCATCACTACTCGCCAGTCGAACAGATGAGTTTCTGCTGGCGAGCGCAAATTCATTGGGTTCGGCGATGAAACGCACCGTGACCTTGGTGGCAGAATTCGGAGGCGGATCCCATAATCCCAGCCGCCCAAAACTGGCGCACCCGGTGCTTAAAAGCACCACACCGGTCACCCCGACCGATACAATTGTTCGCTTGATCCTCATCTCTTGCTCCTTTTTCCAAAAGCCCCTCGTCGAACCTTGCACTCGTGTACGAATCATCGAAATCTGAACCGGATTGATCGAAGCGTTTGTTGGAGGCTATGGGCACGTCGCGCAGTGCGACGACGCACATGGGACGAACGTTCTTATCGAGCGAACAGATGGTTGGCATGCTTTCCCCCGTTGGTCCCCTTCCCCGCACGATTCGGCAAAAACCGCGCTAGTCTACAAGGAAAGAGATTCCAATACATTGGCGCGAGATGCAAGAAAAGGAAAGATGTAACGGTTAGTGGGGTCCGAAAACGCGAAAGCGAACCTTATACAACACCGTAGCGTCTTACTGTGCGGCGAATCGCATGCCGTCGCGAAGGGTTTCCGTGTTTTTCTTTGCGACTCGCTGACCTGGGTTGAGACCGGATGTGATTCGGACGCGATCGGGTCGCTGGTCGGTGGGGTCGCTGCTCGTTGTTACCGGAGTTTTCTGTAGCCGACCATCTTCCGCGGCGAATACGTAACGATTGCCAGCTTCATCTTTCTTGACGGCGGTTAGAGGGATCCAGATTCCCTGTTGTTGATCCGCGAGCTGGCTCTTCGATTGACCTTCTGTTTCACTTGCAAGGAAGGCGACCTGGGCGGAACCGTCTACGCGGAGGAACTCGTCCGCGTCGTTGATACGGACTTTCGCCTGCACGGTTGCTTTGGAATAGTTCGCGCCCGGGTCGAGCCACATGACATAACCTTGGTATTTCCGGTCCTTGTAGGCGTCGGGCGTGATGGTGCAGGGCATGTCTTTTTGCACGCGCGTGATATCCAACTCGCTAATATCGACCTCAACGCGGAGCTTGCTCATGTCGGCGATAACGGCGAAGCGGGCGTTGGCATTCGCGCCAATGCCGCCCTCGGCTGCTACAAAATCACCGACCTCAACGTTGCGCTGCAGAATGACGCCGCCGATGGGGGCGATGACCTCGCAATCGGTGAGTGCTTGTTGGGCGAAAGCAAGAGACGCTTCGTTTGCCTTCACCTGGGCGGCGGCTTCGTCGAGGGCGCGTCTTGCATTGGCGAACTCGATCTTCTGGGCGTTGTCGTGTTTCATCAAGCCAGCGACGCGCTCGAAGTTGACCTCTTGAAATGCAAGGTTGGCTCGCGCTCTTGCAAGATTGGCGGAGGATTCGTCGCGCCTTGCGCGGTAGCGAATGTCTTCAATCGTGGCTAAGAGCTGTCCCTTCGTAACGGTGTCGCCCTGCTCGAAGTGAAGCGAAACGACCTGACCGGAAACCTTCGTTGCGACGGAAACCGTATGGTCAGAGACGATTTTCCCCGTGGCTGTAAGAACCGGACCCGCCTTGGGCGGCGCAGTCACAGAAACCGTGAACAAGTCTACCTCGGGAAGGTTCCCGGTTGCAGCCACGAGGTTTCGTGCTGCGGGGAGGAGTTTGTCGCGAGAAACGTAGGCGACGCCCGCCACTCCGATAATGATGAATGCGACGACGACGAGCTTGCCGGAGTACCCGCGCGGCGCATCCGTCGCCACGGGACGTTTGTCCCGGGCGATGGCTAAGCTTTGCAACTGAGCTTGGACGTTCTGGTCTTTTTCCATGATCGGGTTATAGGACCAAACAGTTGGTCTTGGCGTTTCCCTCTATCGTCCTCTGTTCGGGGCATCCACGCGCCCGAATGTCCGCGCAAGCTAAAGCCTGCGGCTCGGGGGGGGCTTGATGTCCCGCTTTTCCTATCTCTACGCGATCATATCGCGCCGTCTGTGATTATAGCCGCTCGTTTAGGCTTTGCGGAGTGCTTCGATTATTTTTGTGCGAGACGCTTTGATGGCAGGGGCGAGAGCGCCTGCGATTCCGACGGTCAGGGACGCGGCTAGCGCTATCATGAGAATGGCAGGCGTGATTCGCAGATCGTAGGCGAGAACGGTGTAAGTTGTATCCGACATGAAATCCTGCTTGCCGCCTTGCACGGTCAGGCTGAGCGCCAGTCCGCAAAGGCAGGCAACCCCACAGATCAGCGAGGATTCGATCAAGAACGCCAGGATGATCGACCCGCGCGAGAACCCGATCGTCCGGAGCATTGCGATTTCACGTTTCCTGCCATCGACGGCCGCGTACATCGTGTTGGCCACCGCAAAAACCGCACCGACAAGCATAATGCCGATCAAAATGCTCGTCAGTGAAACGATGTCACGCGTTGTCTTGGAAACCTCGGCGTAGTAGTCGAATTCCGTCTTGGCGGACAGCTCGACCGTTGGACCGTCGATGTAGGATTTTGCACTGGCGAAGTTTTCGGGGGTGTCAATTCTGAGAAGAACGCTTGAGAGGAATCGGCGTTCGTAGACGCCTGAGATCATCGTTCGTGGTCCCCAGATTTCGCTTTCCATCGCCCCGCCGTTGTCTTCGAAAATGCCGACGACGCGGAACGCGCGATTCCCGAGAACACCAAGCGTAATTTCGTGGCCGAGTTCGAGGTTCTCATACCGCTCGGAGGCAGCTTTGCCAACAATGATCTCCTGCGCCGCCTGACGAAACCGCCTGCCCTCGACAATATTGACATGGCTATGCACATCAAAGCCAATGTCGTCGACGCCGCGAATCGCTACATTGGCAAGATTGCGGTCGGCGTTTTTTCGCGGGATTGTCGTTTGTACGCAAAGCTCAAAACTGACCATCGCCTCGCCGTCTGTGTTTCTCGCTAGATGAGGCGTTTGCATCACGCGGGCTGCCTCTTCGTTGCTGATAATGCTTGTACTCTCTGCGGATGCGCCGGGTTTGAGCACGACAATGTTGCCTTCGATTCCAGAGTTCGCAAGCGACTCCCGAATGCCCGCGCCGAACGACAGCAAGATCGCCAGAACCAAAACGACGACCATCACGACAAGAAACGTCAGCAGAGAACTGGTCTTGCGCCGCGTGAGGTTTCGCCAGTTGTAGTAAAGGGGAAGCGCCATCGTTTCGAGTTACTCCATATTCCGTAGGGCTGTGACCAAAGGCGTTCTCGCTGCGGAGATGGCGGGGACCATCGCGGCGAAGATGGCCACGCCTGCGGCGATAAGCAGCGCCTGAGCACACATGCTTCCTTCGACGATGAGCGTTTGAATAAGCGGCACATTCATTCGCCCCAACGGCGTGAAATTAAAGGCGATGTACGGTATGGCTGCGCCGATCACGCCGCCGCCGACGCATAGCAGAAGACTTTCGGTCTGAACGAGTGCGAAAAGCCCCAGTCGCCCAAAACCAAGCGATCTCAAAGTAGCAATCTCACCCATGCGATCGCGAATGTTCATACTCATCGTATTCGCAGCCGCCATAACCGCGACAAAGATCGTCGTAAACGCGAGGATCGTCAGGTTCCGCGGGAGGTTGAACTGCTGCGTGATGAAGCTGTTCATAAACGTTTTTTCGTCCTGGGTTTTAGTTTCGTCGGGGGTTCGCGCGAACAGCTCATCAATCTCAGCTGTAAAATGGGTCAAGTCCTCTTTCGTCGCGCACTTAACGAAGAAGAAGCTGACCTTATCAGTTGGGCCTCCGATTTCCTTCATCACGTCTTCGTAGTAATCCGCGCGGAAGAAATTGGTCACCGGGTCGTTCTCTGAACTCCCGACGGCGACGACGATGAAATCCATTTCTTTGTACGGGGGCAAGGACGGTTTGATCGAGACGCGATCGCCCACTTTCCATCCGAACTGGTTGGCGGTCCCGCTGCCAACGACGATGGCTCGCCGCTCTCGAAACCAGTTCGCACGCTCACTCTCTGAAAGCTTGTAGTCGGAGAACGTACCGAGAAACGTATCCGGATCAGCCGCCATCGTCGAGAGAAGCTGCGGCTTGTCGCCGACCTTACCGCCAACCCAACGCAAGCCGCATACGGAGAGGATTCGTGTCTTGCTCTCATCGAGGAATTCTATCTTTCGGCGATGCCCGGTTGGTAGCGGGTTGACGATCGACGTCTTCTGTGTGACGCAGAGTCGTAGCTGCTTGGCCGCGCGATCAAGGAAATCGTCGAACCCTTGAATAACGGAAAAGGACAAGACATAGATAACAATCGGCAGAGCGATCGCGGCGCTCGTGAGCGCGGTCCGCATCGGGTTGCGCGACAGGTTTCGATAGAGGTACGTTATCCGAAGGTCCATAACGATGCGTCCGGCGACACTACGGTTCTCGCAGCGCGGAGACTACGGGCGTTCTCGCCGCTCGCCAAGCAGGGAACAGCGAACCACCCATGCCGACAAGCGTCACTGAAACAAGCGCGATGGCCGCTGCTTTGGGCGTTAGCGAAATCTCAAACGCGAGCGTCGTGAACGTAAAGAACCCGAACATGTCCTTGGTATTACCAACCGTCGCGAGCCAGAGGATGCAACCGATACACCCTAGGAGACCCCCAGCGAGTGAAAGAATCGCCGATTCAACAAGAAAGCTCGCGAGGATCGCTCTTCGCGGATAACCGATCGTCCGGAGCATAGCCACCTCTTGCGTTCGACCGGCAACGGTGGCGTACATGGTATTCGCAATCGAAAGTACCGCGGCGAGGCCCATCACAGCGGCGAGCAGCGATGCCACAAATAGATAGCCGCGAATTCCCAGCGATTGGAAGCGCCAGTAATCTGCTTCGGTTTCCGCCTTCAACTCGATCGACGGGCCGGTGATGCGTTCAATGGCCTCGGCAGGGTCCACACCCTCCTTAACGCGCACGTACGCGGAGGAATAACTTTCCCGGGTGGAAGCATTCATCAATGCGGGCAGGTAACCCCAGATTTCGCTTTCCATCGGACCGGAGTCTGCGGAAAAATGCCCAACCACCGTGAAGGCGCGGTCGTTGCCCGATCCGAGCGCGACCGTGTCGCCGATCATCAAACCGGCGAATTGTTTTGACGCCTGAACACCGACGATAACCTCCGGGCTTGCGACGGAGAAGCGCCGCCCTTCGACGACTCTGACGTTTGTGTGGACGTCGAAAGCGACCTCGGTGACGCCGCGCACTGCGACGTTGCTGTTGGTTTTCCCGCCGTCTCGCACTCTGGGGAGAAACACCTGAACCATCATTTCGGGGCTGATGAGCGCTTGCCCGGTGTCGGGGTCTCGTGCGACGCCGGTAAGCTGATCGAGTCGGTGGAAATCTTCGATGGTGATGGAGCTGTTGCTTTCCGACGTCGCGCCTTGCTTCAATACGAGGATCTTCGTCTCGTCTGCGGCGACGGCGAGGGACGACTCCAGTGCATTCGAAAAAGAGAGCAACCAGCAGGAAAGACCGACCACCGCAGCGATCACGAGCATCGTCAGGATCGACGTTGTCTTGTGAGCGAGCAAGTGTCGATAGTTATACATCACCGGGAGTGCCAACGAATGTCTCCTACGCGACGCGCCGAAGCGCATCGACCGTTCTTAATTTCATGGCCTGGTACGCGGGCCAAAAACCCGCAATGACACCGACAACCACAGCGATACCCAACGCACCAGCGATCGCGGAAACGGATACCTCTACCTGACTGACCGGACCCATACGAGGTATCCGAAGGGGCGACATCCATAGAAAAAGTGACACCGGAACAATGCCCAGAAGCGCGCCAACGACCGAGATAAACGTGCTCTCGGCGAGAACGATGGCGAAGACACGTCCTCGCTGAAAACCGAGTGCTTTGAAGACCGCCAGCTCTCGTGTTCGCTCGCGGAAGCTCATCATCATCGTATTCCCAGCCACCAACGCGATGATCGTAACGATCACGCCCGCAAGCGCCTGCATCAGACCGGGTATGTCACCCAGCGCCTGCGTGAAGTTCGCACTGAATGCGTTTTCGTCCTCGGATTTTGTCTCATCAGGCGTATTCCCGAAGCGCGTGTCGATGTCACTCTGCAACGATCGAAGCCCGGCTGCGGAGTTACACTTGACCCAGAAGATGTGACACCTGTCGTCTTCAAATCCAACTTCTTCGCGAGACGCTTGGAGGTAGTCGCGGCGGAAGTAGAAAATGTTGCCGCGCTCCGCCTTGGGGACGATCTTGACGATCTTAAACTCGAGCGAAAGATACGGCGGAACGGTGCTGTCGAGCGTGACACGATCGCCGACCTTCCAACCGTACGTCTTTGCAAGCCCCACACCGGTCACCGCAGCGATTCGATTGCGATTCCACGCCTCGATCTCCTCGGCGGTCATGCCAAGGTCGCTATACACAATCGGAAAAGTGTCCTTGTCTGCGCCGAGACTGGTCAGCGTATTCTGCGTGTCTGGAACCCGGCCACCGTACCATCGCATAC
>JAJRUK010000273.1 GCA_024277835.1 Planctomycetota bacterium
CTACGAACTCGTCGACTTCGAATAACTCAACCACGTGAAGACCAGGAACGCCGCGAAGAGGGCTGCGCCGTCTATTCTTGTTAATCCTCCGCGGAATAACATCGCGATGAGCAGGTAGACGCTCGCGCCGGTGAAGGTGGCGATCGTTATCATGTCCATCGATGTTCGGTCGATCGCAAGGGGGGCGATCATGAGTCCCAGACCTAGGACGCCGAGAATGTTGATGATGTTCGAGCCGATCACGTTGCCCAGGCCGATGCTGCTGCTGCCGTTCCTCGAGGAGATGACCAGTGCGAATAGCTCGGGGAGGGAGGTTCCGATGGCGACGACGGTGAGTCCAATCACCAATTCTGAGACGCCGAAGGAGCGAGCGGCGGAGGAGGCTCCGTTGACAAGCATGGTGGCCCCAACTGTGAGCAGGACCAGACCTCCGAGGATATTGACGATCATCATATTGGACCACCTTCGTGATGTAGTTTGCACTTGTTTTAGCGGTCGTCGCCGGGACTCTCCGCGCCTGATAGGACGATCGACCAATGGCCTGTCCGGGCCGTAGCGTATCGTATGGTTACGGTAGACGGGCGAATTGGCAAGATGGGGCAGTCCGATAGCGAGCTTAGAGGGGACGAGAAATGACGGATCGGGAGGAACAGTCGCAACTGGTGGGTCGGTTCTGCGCGAGCCTGACGAAGATCGTTGATCTTGGATACGGCGAGGACGAGTGCGACCCGGTTGTGACGGTGATGTTCGAGCAGCTAGTGCGCGATTCATTGCCGGCGGATGAGATCAAGAAGCTTCCGTTTCGCCTTCCAGCGACGCGGATCGAAAACGATACGACGCACGGGCTACTGCTCAAGCAAGCGACGCAGCTTCAACGGTTCGTCGAGCGATCGGTCGAGCCGAAGGTGGAGAAATCAACCAGGACACCGGTTGTGTTTCCGTTCATGACGGCGCTTGGTTTTGCCGGCGGGGTTTTCATGATTGTGTTTCATCTCGCGCGATTTGTGCCGGCGATGCTTTAGAACGTTCGTTCGACGAAGCTTGTGTCGATCAGACCGGATGCGAAGTCAGGGTGGGCCAGGACTTTGCGGAGGAATGGCAGCGTTGTCTTGAGCGGTTCGATCTGGAACTCGCCGAGCGCTCGTTGCATGCAGCGGATAGCCGCGGGTCTTGTTGGCTGCCAGACTAGAACCTTGGCGAGAAGCGAGTCGTACTTCGGCGACAGGCGGAAGCCCTGGTAGCCATGCGTATCAACACGGACGCCGGGACCGCCGGGGATGCGGAACTTTTCGATCAAACCGGCGCACGGGCGGAAGTTCTCGTCGGGGTCTTCGGCGTTGACGCGACACTCGATGCTATGGCCCGATGGCTTGATTGTCTTCTGCGAGAACTCCAGTTTTTCGCCAGC
This sequence comes from Planctomycetota bacterium, assembly GCA_024277835.1. Classification (GTDB taxonomy): domain Bacteria; phylum Planctomycetota; class Phycisphaerae; order UBA1845; family UBA1845; genus JAJRUK01. The sequence goes on from JAJRUK010000273.1 coordinate 1,409, forward strand.
GGCAACGCGAATCTGGGCTTTGATTAGATCGACGCCGGTGACCAATTCGGTCACGGGGTGCTCGACCTGAATCCGCGTGTTCACCTCGATGAAATAGTACTTGCCCTTTGAATCAACGAGGAACTCCACCGTGCCGGCGCTATCATAGTTCGCTGCCTTGGCGAGCTTGACGGCAGCTGCGCAGAGATCGGATCGGATTCTTGAGGTGATACCGGGTGAGGGTGATTCCTCGATCAACTTTTGGTATCGCCGCTGAACGGTGCAGTCGCGTTCGCCGAGGTGGACGACGTTGCCGTGCTTGTCCGCGATGATCTGGACCTCGACGTGGCGCGGACGCTGGATGAACTTCTCCATGTAGACGTCGGTGCTCTTGAACGCGCCGTCGGCTTCTTGCTGGGCTTGTTTTAGTGCGCCCAGCAGGTCGGTCTTGTCTTGGACGACGCGCAAACCTCGACCGCCGCCGCCTGCGCTCGCTTTGATCATCAGGGGGAAGCCGATCTTCTTTGCGATCGCGAATGTCTCGTTGTCGTCGTCGAGGATGCCGTCGCTACCGGGGACGATCGAGACGCGGGCTTTTTGGGCAACGGATCTCGCGGCTGCTTTGTCGCCAAGTGTTCGCATGGATTCAGCGTTGGGGCCTATGAACTCGATATTGCAGGCGCGACACATTTCGGCGAAGGCTGCGTTTTCTGCGAGGAAACCATAGCCCGGGTGAATCGCATCGGATCGAGACACCTCTGCGGCGGCGATGATGCGGTCGCTTTTAAGGTAGCTGTCGCGCGGGGCTGGTCCACCGATGCAGATCGTCTGATCCGCGAATTCCAGGTATCCGGCGTGGCGGTCTTCTTCGGAAAAGACGCATACGACTTCGACGTTCAGCTCGCGACAGGCGCGGATGATGCGTAACGCGATTTCCCCTCGGTTGGCGATCAGGATTCGTCGGAACATAGTCTTATGCGTTCGCTGCGATAGTCTGCTCGGTGAAAGAAACCCCTTCGCGGACGACGCTCGCTACGGGGACGTTGAAAGTCGCGGCCACTAGTCCGATCGGACCAGAAAGAGCACTTGCCCGAACTCTACGGCTTGTTCGTTCTTGACGAGTACACGTTCGATGGTCCCGGCCAACTCCGCCTTAATCTCTGAGAAGACCTTCATCGCTTCAAGAACACAGACGACGGATGAGGGGCTGATTTTCGTACCGACTTGAGCGAACGGCGGTGACTCCGGGTCCGCGCCAGCGTAGAAAGTGCCAACCATCGGCGAGGTGATCTCGAGAAGGTCTTTGTCCTCATCGACAACGTCCGCGGCGCTGTTGTTCTCGCTCGGCGGTAGCGCCGCCGGCGGCAACTGCATCACATCGGGGCGAACAGCGGGAACGGCGATCATTTCGCCCGAACATGGAGCAGGCCTCTTGAGTTTGATGTCGAGGTCGCCATCGCGCACGGTGAGTTCGACGAGGTCGTTGGTGACCATCATCTCTACAAGTTGCTTGATTTTATCAAGGTCGGGCAAGGTTTCTGCCTCCCTATCTCTGGTTTCACACAATCGCCTGCGATCGACGCGGGCGGTGTTGTTATCCGATGACGGCGCTTCGCAGTGTTTTCTTAAACGACGATAGCACTTTGTTTCCGCGAGGCGTTACGACAATATCGTCTTCGATCCGCACGCCGCCGATTCCCGGTAGATAGATCCCCGGTTCGACCGTGACGACCATTCCCGGAACAAGTTTTTCTTTCGATCGCCAACTAAGCGACGGGGCTTCGTGGACATCCAAACCAAGCCCGTGTCCCAATCCGTGGGTGTATCGCTCGCCAAAGCCCGCCTTCTTTATGATGTCGCGCGAGACGGTATCGACGTCGCACATTCTTACGCCGGGCTTCACCGCGTCGATCCCGGCGAGCTGGGCTTCGAGGACGATTTTGTAGATCTCCTCGATCTTGCGCGGGATGCTACCGACGAAGACCATACGGGTCAAATCGCTGTTATATCGTGCGACCCGCGCCCCCCAATCGAACAGAATCGCGCTTCCTTTCTTGACTTTTCGGGTTCCGGGGATGGCGTGGGGGACTGCACCGTTGGCGCCCTCAGCCACGATCGTCCCAAAAGCGGGGCAGGAGGCTCC
>JAJRUK010000274.1 GCA_024277835.1 Planctomycetota bacterium
GGATCCTGCTGCCCAACCTCAGTTCGCACCGCAGTATGACCAAGTGGACGATCGCCTACGCATGGCGAGTCGGGAAGGATGGAAAGGTCTCGCCCCAAAAAATGTCACGGGCCATTGAAACGGTCCTTCGCTCAGCAGGCCACATGGAGCAAGGGCAAACGCTCATCGAAGAACTCGTCGCAACTGCGCAACGACACCTGATTCGCGACACCGCTCGTCGCGCGCTGGCGAACGACGTGTTCTCTGCGGAAGAGATCGAGAACGTCCTCGATACGCTGCAAACGCTGGATCAGCCGCTCGCAGACCCTGCCAAGGGTGCTCGCATGGAGCACGGATTCTCGATGGACATTACGCAGCATCTTTTCTCGCCACCAACCGATGACGGGCAACCGCAGTTCAACCGGGAGCGTGCGGAAAAAGTCGCGCCGTTCTCTGGCGAGGACCAGGAATGGGTCGAAGAAATGTCCAAGATGACCCCGGACGATGTCTACGCCTCGCTCGACGCGTTCAATCGCCATTACCAGGAATTCACCGAACAGATACACGTTGGCTACCCAGATGTTCGCGTCGCGGACTTAGTCGCGCTCGAAGCGGAGAGTGTACATACAAGTCCGCTGACCGAGGCGATGCTGCCCGCGTTCAGTCGATACTATCAGCTCAAAACGCGCGGGGAGGCGTCGCGGCGCGCGACGCAGCTAAGTTTCGCAGTCCAACTATTCAAGAAACAAAACGGCAGGTGGCCCGCTTCACTTGACGAACTTCCGCCGCGGTACAGCGCCGACGTCAGAACAGACCCGTTCACGGGCGACGATTTCAAATACGAACTCACCGACAGCGGACCGCGCATCTACTCGCTCTCGGAAAACGCGACCGACGACGGCGGCAAGCATTCACGAAGGTGGGACGACAACACAGACCAAAGCGATGGCTCTGACGACTACGTCTTTTGGCCACCCCAACCGAATAAGTAGCAAGGGTTGGCTCCTACCAGACCCGCCCGACGATCTTTCACATCTCGATTCGACATGCTACAATCCGGCGGCTGTTTCCTGGGCGGACTGACCGCCGTTTCCCTCTGCCGGTGATACAAAAAATGCGATACTACGAAAATGTACTCGAACTCATTGGCAACACGCCGATGGTCAAGCTCAACAAACTCGTCGATGACAGCATGGCCACCGTGCTAGTCAAGCTCGAACAGCTCAACCCAGGCGGCTCCGTCAAAGACCGCATGGCTGTTCACATGGTCAAAAAGGCGATCGAAGCGGGCAAGATCAAACCCGGCGGAACCTTCGTCGAAAGCACCTCGGGCAACACAGGGCTGGGGATCGCGATGGCCGCTGCCGTCATGGGCTACCGAACGCTTTTCACCATCCCCGACAAAATGAGCAAGGAAAAAATCGACATGCTCAAGGCGTTCGTGTCCGAAGTGCTCGTTACGCGAACCGACCTGCCGCACGATCACCCGGAAAGCTACGTCGAAATCGCCATACGCATGGCCAAGGAACTCCCCAACGCCTGCTACACCAATCAGTATCACAACATGGACAACCCGGAGGCGCACTACCTGACCACCGGTCCGGAAATCTGGGACGATACGGATGGTAAGATCGACTGCCTCGTCTGAGGAATCGGAACTGGCGGCACCATCTCGGGCGCGGCGAAGTACCTCAAAGAAAAAGCAGCCGAGGCGGGACGCGAAGTGCGCGTCGTCTGCCCGGACCCGGTTGGCAGCATTTATAGTGACGTCTTCAACAAACGCGAGGTTCGCGAACCCGGCATCTACCGCGTCGAGGGCATTGGCCACGACTTCATGGTCGGAACGCTCGATTTCTCTGTCGTTGACGAGATCATTGAAGTCACCGACCGCGATTCGTTTCTCATGGCGCGAAAACTCGTCCGCGAGGAGGGTATCTTTTCGGGCGGCTCTGCCGGAACTGCAATCTGGGGCGCGCTCAAAGTCGCCAAAGAGCTAGGCCCCGGCAAGCTCGTCGTCTGCATTATCCCCGACTCCGGCGATCGCTACGTCAGCAAGTATTTCGACGACGAGTGGATGCGCGACATGGGCTACCTCGGCATCGAAGAGCGAATTGGCGCGGTCCGCAACCTGATCGAATACAAAGGACGCAACGTCGAGTTCGCCATGCCCGACGAGACAATCTCGCACATCGCCAAACGCATGAGCGAAATGGGCATCTCGCAAATGCCTGTCAAACCGGACGAATCGCACGGACTCATGATGGTCCACGAGATCGACCTGCTCCGTGCGCTTGCCACGGGCGAATGCAAGAGTGACGACCACGTCATCAAAGCAGCCGCGCCGCTCAACGGAACCGTCTCGATCGACGACTCGCTCACCAAGGTCCAGCGCATCTTCGACAACGGCGAGGTCGCCGTCCTCATCGAAGATGGTATACCAACAGGAATCATCGCCAAAATCGACGTCGTTGAATTCCTCGCCGCAAAAAGCTAAGTAGTCGTTCGTGAATGGCCGCCACCCATCAGAGCAGCGACCGTAAGGAAGCTGATTGGCCATCGTTACGCGTGCTCAGGCGCAAACTGAGCCGCGTGGCTTTAGCCCGCGCGGACGATCGGACATCGAGGGACCGTTCATTCGCATCTTTCCCGTGAAAGCGTTACGCTGGTCCGCAGCCGAAAAAAACGCGAAGGGAGAACGGTATGGGAACCATGCAAGACCTCGAACTACTCAAAGCCGCCATCGCCGTAGCGGTCGCCGATGGAAAAGTCACGCGAAGTGAAATGGGTGTGCTCAAAGGACTCGCACACAAATGCGGAATCGGACAAACGTCGTTTGACGCAATGCTCGAAGTCGCCGCGACTGACAATTCCCTCGCCGATAGCGTCGTTCTGCGAACCGGCGAATCCGCACGAAAAGCGATCCAACTCCTCGTCGCCCAGGCCCGCATCGACGGCGACATCGCCCCGGAAGAACGAGAAGTCCTCGTCACCATCGCCGGTTCCTGCGGCCTAACAACCTCTGAATTTCAAGAGGTCTACGAAGCAGGAATCAAACAAGCCGACCAAATCCGCGCCTCGCGAAAGGCAGAGTAGTGCAACCGCTTACACAACTTCGCCTCGTTCCTCACAATTGTGCAATCAACCCCGAACCGCGTGGCTTTAGCCCCCGCGGACATGTGCCCTCAAGGGCGTCGCGAAACTCAGAACAACCATCCGAATCGACTTGCTGGACAATTGGGGAGCGTGATTATCTTCACGACGCGCCATCGGAACAACAAACGAGGAGTATGCGATGATGTACAAATCC
>JAJRUK010000275.1 GCA_024277835.1 Planctomycetota bacterium
AGTATCAGCTCGGCGGGCATCGTTCGGCGAACCGCTCGCGTGGGAAGAGGCGATCGCATTCGCGAAGTTTGAAAGCCGCGTCATTGGCCACACGGTGAGGTGGCAGCGTGAAAACGTATCGGCGATGCCGGAAACACCGCAGCGTTCGGCAAATCGGATCGCGCCCGTTCAATCGCGGCGAACGCGACGGACTCGCCCCACTTCCGCAAAACCCCCGCCTGCTCATTCGGTCTCCCAGGAAAAAGTTCGTGCTCTAAGTCGGACCCGGTTCGCCGGGTTGATCGCGGCTCTGACTGGTTTCATCCTCGATGGATGGAAGTCTCCGATAGATCGAACTCACACTGACGCCGAGTAACTCAGCCGCGAGTTGCTTATCACCGCTTGTCGCTTGGAGAATTCGGTTGATGTATTCTTGCTCGAACCCGCGTACGGCGTCTTTAAGTGGTCCGATCGTTTCCGCCAGATGCGTTTGCTCGACGAGGTTGGACGGAAGCGATGGCGATGTGATCAGATCGTCGTCTTCGAGGATCATCGCCCTTTCCAGGACATTCTGCAACTCGCGAACGTTGCCCTTCCACTGATACCGAAGCAGCCGCCTGAGTGCGTCGTTGGTGACTCCTCGGATCTTGCGCTTGAGTTTCCGGTTAAGCTTTGCAATGAAATGATCGACCAGAGCGGGGATGTCCTCCTGCCGATTTCGCAGTGGCGGAACGTCGATCGTGACGACAGCCAAGCGATAAAACAGGTCTTTACGGAACGAACCTTGCTCGACAGCGCGCGCTAAATCGACGTTGGTTGACGCGATAATACGCGTATCCACGTTGACCGGTTCGGTTGCACCGACTGGGAGAAAACTCTGCTGCTCCACCGCGCGAAGCAGTTTGGGCTGAAGCTCGAGCGGCAGGTCGCCGATCTCGTCGAGCAAGAGCGTCCCGCCGTTTGCGGCCACGAGGAGACCGTCAGAGCGACCATCGGCACCTGTAAACGCGCCCTTGACGTGCCCGAACATCTGAGCCTCAAGCAACGCCGCGGGGATTGCGGCGCAGTTTAGCGGAATAAAACGCCCTTCTTTTCGAGGTCCGTGGTGGTGGATCGCCCCCGCGATCAACTCCTTCCCCGTACCGCTTTCGCCGGTGATGAGTACGGGGGAATCGGTGGCAGCGACGCGTTCCACGAGACGATAAGCCGCCTTCATGCCCGCCGACTTACCGATGATGTTTGAAAAGTCGTATTCCGCCTGCAATTGATGACGGTACCACTGGATTTCCATTTGCTGCTTGCGGAATTCGATCAATCGCCGAATCTTTTGCAGAAGTTCTTCGAGAATGAGGGGCTTGGTAATGTAATCAACAGCGCCAAGCCTGAGTGCAGAGACGACCGTATCGATCGATGGATGGGCAGTCATGATCAGAACGTGCGACTCGGGCGTAAGTTTGCGCAGACGCTCCAGTACTTCGATCCCCGTCATGTCCGGAAGACGGACGTCCAGAAGGATCGCCTCAAAGTCGCGACCATCGACGCGGTCAATTCCTTCTTCCCCCGTTGCTGCAAGTACGCAGGAGAAACCTTCTTCATGCAAGAAGTCGGCCAGTTCCTCCCGGATGGCCCGTTCGTCTTCGATGATCAGGACTTCTTTGGGCATGGATTACGGATTCAACTTTCCAACGACGGACCCTTGGTCGCGAACTCGTGTGTTGGAGATCTTATGGCCTCCGTCTGCTTGTGTCGTGGGGGTCTGATCAGGGTACGATCGCGCCTCGTACGGCGCGATCTTGATTCGAAATTCAGTTCCTTTTCCCACTTCGCTTTCGACAACGATTTCACCGCCGTAGCTTCGAACAATGCTATGGCAAACGGACAACCCCAGCCCCATGCCCTTGCTCGCCTTTGTCGAGTAAAAGGGATGGTACAGCTTCCGAAGCTGTTCTGCATTCATACCGCTACCGGTATCACGAAACGCGACCGCCACGTCGCTGCTGCTGATCGACGTGGAGATCGACAGTTTTCCTCCATCCGGCATCGCGTCCAGCGCATTGATGATAAGGTTCATGAAGACCTGCTGCCACCGATCGGCGTCGCCCGGAATTCTAGGAACGGATGTGGAAAGATCAGAAGCGATCTCCGTGGCAGTCGCCCGCGGGTCGTATTGAGCGATCTTGAGGGCGACGCGAAGTGTTTCGTTGACATTCGTCGAAGAACGGCTGCTCGACATGGGTGTTGCGACCTGTCGCATGTCGCTGACGATTTTCGAAATACGCTCGATCTGCTGCCCCAGTGTACGACATTGCTCGCTGTACCTGGCGTCTGCCTTGCGCTCGATTCTCTGGACGATCGCGGACATCGCAGTCAGTGGATTCCCGATTTCGTGGACAATACCAGCCGCCATCAACCCAAGAGCTGCCATCTTTTCTCGTTCGGCAAGAAGCTGTTGCGACTCTTCGAGTTGAGCGGTTCGATTCGCGATCGTAGATTCGAGTTCCCGGTGCCAGTGCGTGACTCTTTCTTCGGTGTCCTGAAGCGACGCCGCCATCTTTTTGACGTTCTCGCCAAGGATGTCCAAGTAATCGCCGGTTCCGACATGGACATTTGGAGTCCGTTCGCCCTTCGCGATGGCCTGTGTCGCACGAATCAGGGCCCTGACAGCTTTTCGAAGTCGCCAGTCGAGCGCTACCGCCGCTAACCCAATGAAACAGGTCAGGGCGAACACGAGCAACAGACCTTTGATCGCGAGCGCCTTGGCCTGTAGATTTCCCCACGCTGTGTTGACGTGAACCACTAGCGTGCCGAGACGAGCTTCCGCGCTCCGAATAGGGAAGAGGAATTCAAAGGTATGCCCTGACTCATGGAAAAACCCCGATGGTTCAGGATGAAGCTCATCGACTGACGGCTCATCCAGACTTGCGGTGTTCATCGCGTCGTCGTGCTCAAGACGCCGCTGTTTGCCAATTCGCAGTCGATCCGTCGCCGCAACGATCCGCCCGGACTCGTTGATGACGAATGCAAGGCGAACACTCTCACTGCGTCCGATCGAATCCACCACAGTCTGAAGCGCCAACGGAGTCCCCGACTGCATCTCCACACCACATAGCTCTGCCCACACAACGCCATGCTCGAAAGTTGTTTCGGAGATCGTCTCTTCGATCAGCTCGTGTTCCCGA
>JAJRUK010000276.1 GCA_024277835.1 Planctomycetota bacterium
CTCACGAGCGTTGTCGAGCATCATCTTGTCGAACTTGTCGCGAGGCACCTGCCAGGTCTTGGACCACTCGCCGGGATCGCGATCGGTGAAGGAGTAGGGCTGGGAGTCTTTCCCGGAAGCGGAGACGAACTGAACGCTCTCTTTCGTTGGAAAACCGGCGGCTTTGAGTTTGTCGAGGATGCCAAGACGCTTGAATGTCGGGTACGTCTGCGGCATGAGCGATTCGCCGATGTGGGGACGCGGGAAACGCGAGCGCTCAAGGATGAGAACGCGACGACCCATGTCCGCAAGTAGCGTGCCAACCGTTGACCCCGCGGGGCCGCCTCCGACCACGATGCAATCGTAACTGTTGTTCATTGGTGTGATCCCGATCGTTTTGGAGGATTGCGTCAGGGATTGACGACCTCAAGTAGTTCCATAACGGGTTTGTCGTCGCAATAGATCAGCCCGATTCGCCCGAAAACGTCGCCCACGGGAGCGGGTTGAAACATCTGAGCGATCGGTGAGTCCTGTCGAAACCGCAGAAGACATTTTGACTCAACGCGGGTGAGCACGTTGCGGCTGTCGAGAATTTCGCCGAGCGGTGTCTTTCGCTTGACGATTTCGCGGTGAATATCATCGGCGACGAACGCCAAATTCAGCTTGACCACGCCGACTTCAACGACCCGGGCACCACCTTCAACGGTGAGCACAATCTTTCGACGATAAACATCCGCATTTTCTTGATACGCACAAACGTCGAGCGAAACAGGTTCGCCGTAGTGATCCGATAGCGTCGCGGTCATGTGGTTGGCGTGAACGAGCAGCTTGCGGGCTTTGGGGTCAACTTCTTTCGCTTCGACAATCTGACACTGGTCAATCCAGGCAAGGTCATCGAAGAACCCGTCGCAAAGCGATCGCAATTCGGCGTTGACCGTCGTTAAATCGTTCAGAGTTCGGTGCATGTTGGATCGCGTGTGACGAATGCCTATGTGTAACGGATGTCGGTATACTTCGGGTCAAAGAAACGCGGCAAGAGCGCATCGACACGAAGAAGCCCCGCCCGCGTTAAGGACACCTTGCCGCCTTTCGACGTGGCGAACCCGTCGCGCTCCAGCGAGGCGATCGGGGCTGCGAAGACCTGCAAAATGTCTTCGCCGAACTTCTGCTGAAAATAATCGACGGGAATCTCGCCGAGTTTCAACTGCAACACGACCTCGCGCGTGAGGCGTTCTCGATCGGAAACGCGATGCGCCCTGCTCAACGGCAACTCGCCACGATTGAGAGGATCGACATACCCCTCCCACTTGTCAGCGTTTTGATAATGCACACCGGACAGATGCGAGAACGACGCGACACCGGTACCAATCATATCCGCCCCCTGCCATAGCGCGTCACGATAAATGAAACCGGCGTTTCGTTCTGGTTTGACGACCGTGTAAGCACCATTGATGACATAGCCGGCTGACTCAAACTGGCACAAGGCGTAATCCGCCCACGCGCGCCGCTGACGCCATGAAGCAATTGGACTCGCCTGCCCATCGTCTTTGATCCCTCGAGCAATCGTCGTGTTGTGCGGGATCTCCATCTGATAGATCGTGATGCTGTCCGGGTCGAGCTTGATCGCCTTGGCGACGGCGTCTTCCCATTTCGCCTGCGTTTCGCCAATCATACCGGCGATTAGATCAATGTTGACCTGCGGGAAACCGACCTCGCGCACCCAGTCGTAAGCACGAAAGACCTCCGCCGATTTGTGAGCACGACCACCGGTCTCAAGAATCTCGTCGTCAAAATGCTCGACACCGACACTGAGTCGCGTTACGCCAATCGCCTTAATCGCTTCGAGCTTGCTCTTCTTGAGCGTACCCGGTTCACACTCGAACGTGACCTCGCGAGCGTGGTCCCACTTCCAATGCTTGCTGATTTTCTCGATAAGGCGTTTGAGTTGGTCGCCGCTGAGGTACGACGGAGTTCCACCGCCGAAGTAGACAAAATCGAACTCGCGCCCCTTGAGCGCTTCGCGGTCTGCATAAAGCGCGGTTTCGGTGGCTAGCGCTTCGAGATAGTTTTCGATATCGCTCGAATTCTTGCCGGTGTAGACGCGAAAGTAGCAAAAGTGACATCGCTTGCGACAGAACGGAATGTGCAAGTACAAACCGAGGGGAGCTGTCTTGCCCTTGGCATCAGTCGGGGCGGGCGAGTCGATGGCTTCGATCGCTGCGGAGATGTCGTTCTTGGACCAGACGGAAAATGGCGGATAGTTGGCGACGAAGTAACTGCCAACCTCCGATTCGCTGCTATCGTTTAGTACTTCAAGGTCCACTATGGCGCTCGCCGACGGGGTTCTTTCGATTAAGGCACTTTCAAGCACCCCAGTGTAACATATTTCGGCGCAAAGGGGGTTGTAACAATGTGTCGGAATCGTCGTCGGGGAAGGCTCTTATCTCGGTTGGAGGGCGCTTCGGTAAATCCCTTCGAGATCGGCGGGCGTGAGAGTTACAGGATTGAAACCTGCCGTCCACTGCTTCGCGGCCTCTACCGCGAGGTCCGCCAGCGACGATTCGGGGACACCGCACTCGGCGAGGCAACCCTTCAGAGCGGTGGCCTGTCTTAGCTCGACCAAACGGTCTGCTAGCTGGTTCGGGTCATCGGCGATCGAGGCGTAAGGGTTCTTTGGGTCGGAGTTCTGTTGGTCGGGGTTCTGGCAG
>JAJRUK010000277.1 GCA_024277835.1 Planctomycetota bacterium
CCGCCGTGATGGCTGCGACGACCGTAGGATGGGCATGACCAACAATCGCCGGTCCCCAACTCCCCACGAGATCGACGTATCGGTTCCCGTCAACGTCGAAGATATACGCACCCTCAGCCCGCCCAACAAAGACCGGATTCCCGCCTACGGCCTTGAACGCCCGAACAGGGCTATTCACGCCGCCTGGAAGGACCGCCTTGGCGCGTGTATAGAGCTTGAAAGATTCGATCGTTTCCTGCTGTTGCCCTAGCTGCATGTTGTCCACCCGTCTTGATTCACTGCCACCCTTTTGGCACGACAAAGCGCCCGCGCAAGTGTACCGCAACCCTGCCAACCGAGACAGAATACCCGCACGACGCGTGCCAGACCAAAACGCCCCAAGAACGCGCATTTGCGCTCGAAAACAAGGGAAAGGCGACAAGTCCTCAACGCAACCGGGGACCGAAAATCAGGGCCATCGCAATTGCCGCAGCGCCGCGATGACCGGTAAAGTTAGCAGACTCTGATAACCCGCCCGAAACAGGTTAGCTTCGTCTGATACTCCTGGTACCCCCCGACGGCTCGTTATGATGAGGTCATCGTCAAAGTCCATGACCCAAAAACCAAAGACGTGCCTCATCGGAGAAACGCCATGAAATTTCACCTGAACCAATCTGCCGTAGCTCTAACTATCGTTGGAACACTCTTAGCATCGACCGCCGACGCGCAGCAGATTCGCCATGCTCGCAACAAGACGTATCGCTCAGAATCGCGGGCCACCTGGGCACGTGTACATCAGGCGAAAGAGTTGAGTCTCCTTGAGTTCACTGATATTCCCACATGTCTCGCCGGACCGACGGCTGAGTTCGCTCTCCCATTCTGCGAGGCCTATGACGCGAACGCAGACAACGACGTTGATCTGCGCGACTTCGCCGCCTACCAGCGACAGTTTATGCAAGATACGGGTTGCTTTTCCCTCTGGGATGCAGCCAACGGTCCGCAAGCATCGCTAACCATCAACCGCAACGCCGCCACAACCTACCCAGAAACGATCCTCATGGGCGAGAGCGATCTAAACTTGCTCGTCGTCGAAGGAGAACCGCTCGCGGCGTTTGAAGTCACTATTTGCAACTACTCCTCCGGCACGAGCGAAACGATGCGCAGCGGACAGCTAGACGAAACCGGCCGCGCAGAGATTGTCGTACCACCTGCACGCTTCGCTCTCAATGAAGTGCTCGTCTTCCAGGCAACGGTCGCCGACACTGTCTCTCCAGCCGTACGCTACACAAGCATGGCCACCCGCGCACATACGATTCGTACCATGTCGTCACGCGTCGATTGGATTCTACCGCTGGGGAGTCTCGCCGACATTCGCGGACCGGTTACAGAGGTCACCGGCAACACGATCAACGTCGGCAATCTGACGTTTCAGGTGAGACCTGACACCACGTTTGCCAACGTCGGAAGTCTCGCCGAGATTGTACTCGGGAACTGGGTTGTGATCGCCGGAGAGTTCGGCCCTGGCAGCAGCCTCATTGCATTCGAGATCGGTGTTGAAGATGCCAAACCCGACGTACGCCTCTCCGGTCGCGTGCAAGGGATTGGTCCTGCGGGGTTCGTGATGCTCGGCGTCTCCATCTTTACGTCGTCATCAACGACGTTCTATGATCTCGCGACTGATACGTGGGTCGATCTCAACGCCGTCGAACCGGGCATGCCGATCGAAGTAAGGGTGGCCGTTGAGGCACTGTACCCGAGCGCAATCACGGTCTTTTTGAACATCCCCGTTGAACCCGAGCCTGAACCGGAACCTGAGCCTGAACCAGAACCTGAAGAGGAGTCGGAGATCCCGGCGCCGCCGTTCTGCTCCTGACGTGCTCCCGTAGCGCCATACACACGCCAATAGCTTCGCCTCGTTGGCGGTGGGTCAGTGCGTAACTCGCACTGGCTCACCGCCGCTTGCGTCGCGGTTTCTCGCCGCGGGGGACGATGTTATCCGAGTCATCTGCCAGAACACTTTTTGCACGAAGCGTATGATGATAATGCTGCGCGAAGCGGTGAGCCTCGTCGCGCATCGACTGCAAAAGCTGTAGCGCCCGACTGTTTCGCGGCAAGCGAATCGGGGACGATTTCGCCTGAATGAAAATCTCCTCTTCGCGCTTGGCGATCGAAATCACCATCGGCGGGCGAACGTCCATCTCAGCGAACGCAGCCATCCCCGCGTGAAGTTGACCAAGCCCCCCGTCGATCAAAATCACGTCGGGGTAAAGCTCCTCCCCCTCCGCCGCGTAACGATATCGCCGCGTAATCACCTCGCGAATGGCTGCGTAGTCGTCGATCCCCTCGACCGTTTTAATCTTGAACCTTCGATACCCCGGCTTGAACGGCTTGCCATCAATAAAACAAACAAGCGACCCCACCGTCGCCTCGCCCTGCAAATGAGCGATGTCCATGCACTCCATGCTGCGCGGCGGACCGTCAAGCTCTAGAATCTGCCCCAACTTTTCCAGCGCCTTCGACGGATCGACAAAAAATGCTTCGGGTTGGATGTGCTCGCCGGGAGTTCCTGACAGCGACAGCGACTCGATCGCCTTCAATCGATCGCGCAACGTAGCCGCTTCTTCAAAACGAAGCGCTTTCGACGCGCCCTCCATTTCGCTTTTCATCTGACGAATCAACGCCGTCCGTTTGCTCGCCATGAAGTTCTTCAGACGATCAATGTCCTTGCGATAATCATCCTTTTGTACCAGATCGGCGCACGGGGCCGTGCATTGATTGATCGCGTGAAGCAAACAGGGTCGGAAAAAGCGCCGCGAATCATCACCTTCGCGAATGTCCAGCTCGCACGTGCGGAACTTGAACACTTTCTGCAATGCGTTCATCGCATCACGAATGCCCGTCGCCGAAAGAAACGGACCGTACAACTTACTACCCTTGAGTCTCGGCGACCGCGTAACGTATACGCCCGGAAAATCCTCGCGCGTCGTAATCTCGATATAGGGGAACGTCTTGTCATCTTTCAGCATCGCGTTGTGCGGTGGCTGAATGTCTTTGATGAGGCGACTCTCCTTGATGATCGCATCGACCTCCGACTCGCATTCAAGAACGTCGATCCCCTCAACGCTCTCCACCATCCGTGCAATGTCAGGCCCACGCGTGTTCAGAAGGTCCGCTGCGGGCTGAAAGTAGCTCGACGTCCGGGCGCGGAGGTCTTTCGCCTTCCCAATATAAAGCACGCGACCGTCTCGATCCTTCATCAGGTAAACGCCGGGCGTCTTGGGAAACGCAGCGATGCGGGCGCGAATTTTCTCGAGCTGAGCTTGGTCCATTTCCGACGATTATAGGCGAAAAACGAGGCCGACGCCCGCTTCGACACATCTACATCCACGTCACAAGACGTCGGTTCGGGTTGTCAATCCTTCGGCGTGGCGGTAGAAATGACGTTTCGCCGCGCGAATGAGATTGGCCG
>JAJRUK010000278.1 GCA_024277835.1 Planctomycetota bacterium
GCGAAGGGCTATCGTGTCGTCAGTTCGCGAACACCCGCGGAAGCAAGCGGCATCGTCGCGTTCTTCTCCGACGTCCACGACCCGGACCCGATTCGCGTCCATTTGCAGAACGAGCATCGCATCGTCATCGCCGTCCGATCGGGCCGACTCCGATCGAGTCCGCACATCTACAACACTGAGTCCGAGATCGACCAACTCATCGAAGCCCTGCCGAAGCATTGAGCGTCGTGCCTCTTGTGTAGCACCGGTTTGTAACCTGTGCGTGGAGAACCGTGTCACGTTGATCGGGGCAACATCCCATACAAGACTACTCTGAAATGCGCAGACTGAAGTCAACCGTATACAACATTAGGGTTATTCCCGAAACCATATCGAGCGCATATTGGATCTGCTTGTCAGCGCGGTGCGCCACGACGAGCCCCTCAACCTTCTCATCCTTCGTTGCGAGGTTACGTCGAACCCACCCCATGTACCGTAAAACCTGCCCAACTGTCTTATCGGAAGACTGATCCCGTTTTAACTCTACGACAAGCCAACGGTCTTCACTCTTGTGTTTCGCAAGTAGGTCGATCCGACCAACCTCTGTTGGGAACTCGTAGCCGATTTCTTCCCCGTCCTCCTAGTATAGGTACCATTGGGTCCCTAATTCTGTGTGAGTCCAGTTATCACGAAGAAAGTCATGAAGATGCCGCTCAAGACCAAAGCGAGGGGCATCCACTGTGGCAGGGATCGTTTCCGCTGAAAGACTATCCTCCAGTCCTGCGTCTTCACTGCCCTCACGCAGCCTGAGCAGTGCCCACCAAAGTGAGTCGAGTGTCCACAAGTCAGTCTCAAGCGCATTAGCTACTCGCAGGATCACAGAGTTGATCAACTCATACTTGTCTCCTAATCCCGCGCCTCGGTCCAGCGAGGGCCAGATAGACAGCGCCTTCATTGCACTCTCTGATACTGAATTCCAGACGCCGTATGAGGCTGGATGCGCCACTAACAGGATTGGCGTCAACACAGCCTTTCCCAAGCGAGGCACAAGCTTCTTTCCACGTGACGGAGCCAGCTTGTTTAAGCGGACACGAATCGGTTGCGACTCATCAAGGAGAATTCCCAGTGCCTCCCCGAGTTTCTTCATGTCTTTGCAAATCCCCGGCCCAAGTCTATGGAGCCCAATCCAATGCTGATTGTTCTTATAGAGCAAGAACCCCCGAAACTCGTCTTCGCTTAGGACGCAGACGTTTTCCGCAGAGAACACCTTCTGGTACCGGTCTATGACAGACTCATATCCCGCCAGAACAAATTTCATCGCTTCAAGGCGCGGATCTCCGGTCTTGTATGCGTGCAAGACGTCACGTAACTCCGTAATTGCCGACTTGAATGTTTGCTCATCTACCATAGCCATTTGTTAACCACTTTTCGACTATCTGGCAAACTACCACCCACCCGACGAGTCCCAACGTAGTTTCGCTACAAACGTTCCCCCTCACTTAGGTTACTTCCCCTTCACCAGCTGGCGAAGGATCGTGCGCATCTTCTCTGGCGCGGTCCGGTTTGGGTCTGTCAGATAGATCTCATGGTGATGGCCATTGGGAATCATCTTCTTCTGCTCGGCAAACTTACGCATCACGTCAATTGTCCTTGGCTCCTCGGAGTAAGGACCAACGCGCAAGCCTACTCATTGATCGCCCGCGCACCACCCCGAACATGTCGCCGTTTAACGTATTCCCGCGAAACTGCGCGCAGGATGACCCCTGAGCTTGCATCGGAGCGCTGCGGGCGATTCAAAAAAGTGAAGAGAATCTACTGACCATCGCCGAGGCGGCGGGGCCAATAGTCGTCGGGGGGCGGAGCGTCGCGGTCGCCGTTGGGGCGGATGTGGGAGTAGAGAGAGTCTTTCTGTTTGTCGTACACAAGGCGACCGTTGACGACCGTCCAGCGAACGTGCGTCATGTAATGAAGCGGATCGCCGTCAGTGATCATGAAGTTCCCGTCTTTGCCGATCTCCAGCGAACCCACGCGATGATCGATCCCCAGGATCTGGGCTGCGTCGATCGTAATTGATCGAAGGGCAGCCTCTTCAGGAAGCCCGCCACGAACCGCAAACGCCGCCTCCATGTTTAGATGCAACAGATCGCGACCGGCGAGTCCCCACGAAGTAATCGAAGCCGTCGCCGGAACAATCGCGATCGGAACGCCGTGTTTGTGCAGAATCGCGGCGTTTTCGATCGAGCGACCCGTCGCACGGTTCAGTCGCTGGTCTTCACCCGTATCTGTCGAAAAGAGCGGCGGGCGAATCGTAAGAATCGCAGACACGCCCGCACGAGCCATCCGCCGAGCGACCGTCCAACCCTCAAGCGCACCGTCAATGACGAGACGAATCCCATATCGCTCCGCCAGTTCACAGAACTGGTTAATCTCGTGGGCGCTATTGGCGGAAACCTTCGCAACCGTCTCATGCTTTAAGAGCTTGTAGTATTTTTCGTAATCGCCCGTCAGCCATTCCTTATCCGGCTCTTCTGCTTCGGGGTCAAGTTTCTTTTTCTCATTGAAGGCCTGAAGATCGCGCATGTATTGGCGTACTTTTTCGAACCCCTCGCGAACCTTGCGGCGCTGCTTGGGATTCGTCGTCGAGTATCGAAGCGATACGAACAGGTCGCGTTTGACAACCATGTCTTCGACAGTGCCAAACGTCAGCGCGACAGCCGTCTCGCCGGAAACCGCCGTTGTAATCCCGCTCGCGAGCGCGATCGTCATCCATAGCGAATACACATCGGTCGTCTCGTCGGCAGAACCGCCACCAATGATGTTCCCGCCGCGTACCGCGACAAGACCCGGATAGATGTGATACCCAGACGCGTCGAGCGTTCCCGTATCCTCGGGGATAACAACACCACGCCCCATCTCTGCGATACGACCGTTTTTGACCAGGACCGTCGCGTCATAAAGATCGCCACGCCCCAGCGTATGAACCGTCGCACCCGTGACCGCGAAATAGACGTCTTTTTTTTCTTCCTTTTTGTCCTCGTCGTCTTTGTCGGCGTCTTCGCTCTTGGCATCATCCGGTTTGGTGTCGCCGGTATCCTTCTTTTTCTCTTCCGGCGCAGGTTTGTCAGCCCATGCTTGTGGCGCGGGCAGAGCGCAGAGGGCTACAGCTACGAAAAAGCACAGTTGGATCAGCGAATGAAGTCGTCGCATGTTAGTTTCGCCCCGCGAGTTTCTTGTCCTTCTTCCAGACGATCTCGCCAAGGATCATCACTCGCGTCACCTTGCTATGCGGATCAAGAGGATCGCCGTCGAAAAACGTCAGATCGGCGAACTTGTCCTTTTCAAGGCTTCCGAGTTTGTCATCAAGACCGATCGCTTTGGCAGCGTTTAGTGTCATGGCCTTGAGCGCCGCCTCGCGCGATAACCCCGTGCGGAGAAGGTCTGCGAGTCGGCTTCGCAGTCGCAACAACTCGTCTCGCGAATCACCCATAGGCGTGACGGCTACGCTGCACCCTGCTTGGCTCAGTCGGTTCATCAAGTTGTATCGAAAGGTTGTATAGGGCATGTAATGCGTCCATGGACGGAGCACCACTGTCGCCTCGCGTTCGCCGAGCTTGTCCACGGCGAGGTGATAGTCACTCGACCGAGACGTCGCAAGATAGAGCGAATATGACAAATCTTCGTATGGCTCCATTACCGCATCGAAGTGCAGCAGGTCCGACGCTCGTGTGATCGCGACCATCATCCGCGTGCCGTCTTTCTTTTGGATCAAATCGACGAGGGGTTGATGTTTGGGGTCGATCTTGGGAGGTTCAAACTTCTCCTCCTTCTTTTCTTCCGCTTGATCGGGATCAGCGTCTGAATCCGAGTCGTCCACTTCGTCGGAATCGCTGTCATCATCATCCTTGTACGACTCATCGCCGGAGTCGTCATCAGCATCTTCGCCGGCGTCTTCTTCGTTATCCTCGGCGGCTTCTTTTTCCGCCTTTTCTTTCTGTTTCTTGTCCCACTCTTCGCGCGCTTTCTTGACCTTTTCGATTTCGTCTTTGGCTTTCTTTAGCGCGCCGCCGAGCATTTTTCGTCCGCCGCTTCGCCACTTGGGAACGACATGGAGATAACTGTTTTCATCGAGCAGACGCGAGTCGTCTGGACCGGCGGTTCGATAGGTGGCAGCGATACCGGGAATGGCTGTTCCCGACGGAACAAACGCGACCGCGACAAACCCAGCTTCAAGCAGATCGTCGAACCGCATCTGCGAAAGGTCGATTTCGTCGGTGACGTGCTTGTCACCTTGCACGCCACTACGCGTATACTTGCCAAGACCAAACCGCGAACGCGGATGAATCAAACCTGGCATGACCGTCTCGTGCGGGGCGCGAATCACTTTGGCAGACGAAGGATACTCCAGGTCACCGCCAACCGCGGATATTTTACCATCCTCGATCACGACAACACCCGGCGAAAATTCTTCTCCGGATACCGTAATGACCCGCCCTGCTTTGATGACAACGAAATCCTCATCAACGCCCCCGCGCACGGGAGAAAGGGCAACAAGCGCAATCGCAATGGAACAAAGGGTGTATCGCATCGTTCTAAAACCGCCTCTTGACTTTGGCGTCGTAGGCAACCTTTCCGCGGACAACGGTCATTTCGCATGAAGACCGGGGATCCAGCGGATCGCCCGTCCAGATTCCAAAGTCCGCAGACTTTCCCGGTTCGAGCGAACCAACTTCGCCGTCGATCATCAAAGCTTCGGCGGGCATCCGCGTGACGCCCTTGAGCGCTTCGTACGGCGTCCAACCGTACCAGCACGCCATTGCAGCTTGATAGCTCAGCTCTGCCTGGGGAACAACCGGGGCATCCGTATTGCAGCCAAGTTTTTTCTGACCGCCCTGCCACCATCTCGCGCAGTTCCCGTGCATCTTGCGCTGGGACATGTCGAACCAATACTGTCTTGGGCCGTTCATGGTATAGACGTCGCTCCCCTTTAAGATCGGCGTCGTCTTGAATCCGTCGAATGTTCCGTGGTCGATGACCGTGCGAATCTTGAGCTTGTTCGCGAGCATATCGATCGTCGTCATGACGACTTGATAAATCTGCGTATGCACCGACGCGGGAAACTTTCGCTGAAATAAACCGCGGAACTCATCAAAAATCGGATCGAACAAAGGTGGCTCCGCGACTTTCTTCTCTTCAAACGCGACCCACTTCTTGTGATACGCGAGCGCTTTTTCAAGCGTCTGCCGTGTGTTGTAATTCATATAGCTGCGGCCAACGCCGTACCAGTACCACTCGGGGTTGCCCGCCTGGGCGATCTTGAGCGAACCGGGCGCTCGCATGACGACCTCGTCCACCGTTCGCCCGGCGGTCTTGCTGATTGTGCCAAACCCGCTCATGTTCGTACCGCTACCGGGGATCAAGAGCACCGACGTCACACCGCCCGCTCGCGCCTGTTTGATCAGCTCATTGTCGGGAACAATCGTCTCAAGCGTGCGAAGACCCGGGTTGGTCAGATAGACCATGTCGTTGAGGTCCATCAGGCTGCCGGCGGTATGGTTATGGGCATCGACAAGACCGGGAACGACCCACTTGTCGCTTGCATCGATCACGCGATAGCCCTTAGGAATCTTTGTCTCCCCTTGTTTGCCGAAGCCTTTGACCACGCCGTCTTCGATAAAGACGATCGCGTTGTTCAGTATGGCATCGTCGCCATTCATCGTGACGACCTTGCCCGCCTTGATCGCAAGCCCGCCCGCCAGCACACTGGAAGCAAAGCTACCCATCGCGATCAGGGCCACGGCAAACCGAAGGTGTTTGATGCTAGCCGTTTTCATTCGACTTCCTCCCCACCGACGAGTACGCGCTTGACGCGCGTCCCGGCCTCAAATGGATGGCCGTTGAAGATCACAAGGTCGCCGTGGCAACCTTTCTTGAGCGATCCGATTTCATCCGCCAGCTTAAACATTGTACTGGGCCTGGTTGTAAAGGCGGAAAGGGCTGCGTCTGGTGACATGCCCTGCTCGACCGCGTGCAAACCCAAGTTGCGAAGCGATCGGGCACCGTCTTCGGCGTTACTTTGAAAAGCGACCGATACGCCCTTTCGAGAAAGATCGTCGGCCTGGTAATAGGGGGCATGATTCAACCAGCGAACGATCTTCGTGGGGACCACAACACCGACCGCCAGCTCAACAAGCTTTTTGACGTGGGTGGATGCTCCTTCTGCACCGAGCAGAACAACACCCACCTCAAACTCGCCAGCTACGTCAAGAACCTGCTCGATCTGCTGCTGATTCGTCGTGGCTACCAGTAAGGGAATCTTCTTTTCGAGAGCGGCGCGAATCGGCTCAAGCCCCTCGTCCACCTTCGGCGCTAGCGGACGCCCGTCTTTCCCACGTTTGCGACTTTTGACGACCTTGAACTGAACGGGGGCTTTGTCGGTGCGCGTGGCATCGAGGTCGATGATGATGTCGGAAACCTGAAGCGTTCCGACGAGGTGGTCCGGTTCGGTCAGATCCGCCTCGATCGCAGGCGGACCAAAGGGCGTCTCGATATCGATTTGCCCGGAAAGATGTTTCCCGTCGAACGTGCCAGATACCTTCGCCTCGTCGGGTTGACCGGGGATTCGAATGCGACCTTCGACGTCTGCACCGTCCAGGTTTAGAAGCATCGTCGCGTTTTGCGGCTCGGGGATGGGTCCGCCGGAGATCGTCACGTCCCACGTCCCCGTAAGTGGGTCTTCCTCGACCGCTTCTTCATCCACCGCATCGCCGTTTTTCTTCGTGTCGATCTTCTCGCCCTTGGCTTTCTTTTCTTTCCATTCGGCGAGGTCTTTTTCGTATTTCTGCCACTTCTCCAGGTACTTCTTGCCCGACTCAAGCCTTGGCTTGAGCTTTCCGGTGACGCCAGCAGGGTCGCCCTTTCGCAGATCGAAGTAGACACTCGCGGCGTCTCGAACGAGACGCTTGTCGCGCGTTTTTCCTGCGGTCTTGATGGCTGCCACCTGTGAGCCTTGCGGCGAGGCGGAATAGGGAGCGGTTAAGACCGTCGTCACGCCCGACCTTGCAACCCGCAATTCACTAACATCAGGCACACCAATCATCGACGCCAGAGACAGACTCGGCTTGAGTGAACCGGTGTCGCCATCGAGACCGAGATGACCAAACGCGTCGATGAAACCGGGGGTCACAAAACCGTCAGGCCCCGCGTCAATATAGTCGGCAAATCGTGGATGCGGCACACTCGTACCGACGGCGGAAATTCTTCCCTTTTCGATCAGTACCGAACCATTATGAATGCGTGTGTTTTCGTCGATCCAGATGGTTCCGGCATGAACGACAACGGCATCAACGTCGGGCGCTTCAAAGGCAATCGTTCCCCCAACGTACACGCGCTTCACATGAGACGACGTCGCAAGTGGCGGACCGCTCATGATGACAAGGTCTGCCTCTTTGCCCGGTGCAATACTGCCCGTGCGATCGGCGATACCGAGAATCTCCGCGGGAATTCGTGTGATCGCTGCCAGCGTCTCCGATTCAGTCAGCCCCGCTCGCATGGCGGTAGCGGCAGCCAGTCGGAGTTGATCGACGCTAGCCCCTGCGGGCGGTGCGAGTGCGACGGACGCTCCGCGAAGTTTCTTGAGTGCGAGGATGTCGCGTTCAATCACATCGGGGTCAGTGCCAAGGTCTTCCGAAATCGCGTCGAGCCGGTCGCCCATGATGTAAACGAGCGATACCTGCGCGTCGGCAATTTGTTGCGCGACGATGTCGGCGTTCGCTCCGCCGACCAGATACCCCTTGCGCTTGTGGTTATAGAGAAAACGCACCGCCCCGTTGATATCCGCAGACCGGTCAACGTGAATCCGAAGCGGAAGGCGATCTTTCCAGGCTCTTGCGAGTGCGTCCGCGTGGAACCCGGGCGATGTCCCGCTTTGAGCGACCGCGAGTGCTTCGTCGATCGCGACGTACTGCCCGAGACGAGAGTCGGGACGCTGCCGAACGCCCGGCGGAATCGCGACATCCGACGACGCGGGCGTCTGATAGGTCACGTCTTTGGGCGGATTGTACGCGGACTCGTCGAAACTGATCGTCAGGTCAGCCCGCTCCTGCAACACACGCGTCGCGGGCGACCCGCCAAGTCGAACGATCGCCCCTTGGCCAGTCAGCAGTCGATGCGAACCCGGGTCAAGGTGGACCGTCGTAACGCCCTCGGCGAGAGCAGTTGAATACTTTCCATAGGTATCAAACGCATCGAGCGCCAGGTAGCCAGCGGCGATCGACTCATCTCCGGTGTGATGCGGAGTCATCGCATTCGCTGCGGCAATAAACCCGGGAACGACGTGCGCATCCTTGAGATCAATCACCCTGAGATCGGACGGGATCTCGATATCCTGCCCCACCGCGACAATACGACCCTCACGAACGACGACTACGCCCGGTTCAAAGTATGTCGAAGACCCCTTCGCCACTGGGTAAACGCGCTTCGCACGGATGACGAACGAGTCTCCTTCGGCCTGAGCGCTTACGCTACCAAGCGATAGCGCGGCGAGTGCGATAAGCAGGGAAACTCCCCTCCTTCGCAACGGACCGACGCGAGTTGAGTTGACGTTGGAAGAACTCATTCCTTTTTCTTCTCAGCCTTCTCCGAGGTCTCTTCGGACTTATCTTCAGCGGAGTCAGTATCAGCTTTGGCTGCTTTGTCGCCGGCTGCTTCGCCGTTACCCTTCTCGTCTTTCGCGGGCTCAGCCACTTCCGGTTTCTCTTCACCCAGAAGCTGCTTCAGTCGAATATCATCATCGCGCTCGTACGCACGAATCCCGTTGATGTAAACCAAATCGACCCAACTGGAAAAATCAAGCGGGTCGCCGCTCATGACCACGAGGTTGGCTGTCTTGCCCGTTTCGATCGAACCGAAGCGGTCGCCGATACCCAGCGCTCGCGCAGGATTGATCGTGATCGCCTCTAGCGCAGCCTGCCGGGAAACGCCGTTTCGTACGCAGCGCGCCGCCTGATAGTTCAAGTAGCGCTCAGCGAGCGACGTATTGCTGCTCGGTAGCAGCGAAAACGCAACGCCCGCATCCGCATAGACTCTGGGAATGAACGTTTCAGTGATCTTGCCCGTGATCGGATTCTCTTCGCGGTAGAGAAGTTTCGAGTCGAGCACGACGGGTCGATTCGCAGACTTGACTTCGTCAATGGCCTTGTAGCAACTGGCACCGAGGACCAACGTAGTTCGCTTGAAGAAACCGTGCTCCTTGGCAAGACTGGCGGCGGCGGCTACGTCGCCCGCGCGACCGGCGTAGACGAACGCGCCGAGCTGTCCGCGCGTGAGCTTTACGAGGTTTCGATGCTTGTCGTCGTAGTCCTCTGGTTTGATCAGATCCTTGCCGAGTTTCTTGGCTTCGTCCGGACCGACTTTGATCTTCTCATCTTTTTTCTCGAGCGATTCTTCGTACTTTTTCTCAGCGAGGTTTTCGAGATACTCACCGAGTTCGCGGAAGGTCTCTCTGAAAGTCGCAAGCTGTGCCATGCGGTCTGAACCTCGCTGAGGGGAGACACTGAGCTTGAGCGAGACGGAAGGTTGCTGCGTCATTTCGTCGGGCGTGATTCCGATCGGGTGAATCACGCGGCTGAGTCCGCCAATGACGCAGTTGTTTCCGACGATGGCATGAATCGACGTCACCCCGTCGCGGAGGGCATCTTCAAAGTAGAGTTTCGACGGGTCGATGGCATCATAAACATCGAGAAACGGCGTTACGTCCAGGTTTTCATTGCGAATGTCCAGCCCGCGCGACGAGTGAGCGTCGATCATACCCGGCATGACAACTTTTCCGCTGATATCGATAACCATCGCGTCGTATGGGATTTCGACGTCTTTGCCGACCGCTTTGATTTTGCCGTGCTCGATCAGGACGGTTCCCACGGGGATGTCCTCGCCGACGACGGGGATGATCCGACCGCCTTTGAGCGCGATCTTCGCCGGCGGCGACGCGAGTGCAGGAGCAACAACGAAGGCTGCACCGAGTGCGATGATGATAGTCTGTATAGAAAGGCGACGGTTCACAACAATCTCCGTTCGATCACGTTTGGTTTCATCCTTTGCGTCGATCCACGACGATCTCTCCGCCGGCGATCACAACGATGGGCTTTGACGACCCGTCAAACGGCTCACCGTTCCAGAGAACAAGGTCAGCGCGTTTGCCCGAGGTGACGGTTCCGACTTCGTCTGCGATCCCGAGAAGCTTGGCCGGTGTTTCTGTGACACAGCGCGTCACGTCTGCAAGCGAAACACCGAAACGCCTCGCGTACATCGCTTGGCGAGCGAGGCCGTCCTCGTCGCGTAGCTCGTTGGCGGTCAGCGCGGTCGGAATTCCTGCACGAAGAAGCTCTTTGAGCGTATGCAACCGCGCGTGATCGACCTCCGAGCTATACCGCCGCATGCCAGGTGCATCGATGTAGACCGGACCGTAGACCACCGGCGTCTTTGCTTTTTTCAGCTCATCGAGGCATCGATGCGCCTCCGTGGCTTCGATGAGCGTAAACTTGAGTCCAAACTCGTCCGCCAAACGAAGCGCGGCCAGTATATCATGCTGCATCCGGGCCTGTATTCGTAGCGGAATTTCGCCGGAAAGCACATGACGAAGCTCTTTCATCGCGGGTTCGGTCGGAGCATCGGCCCCGTACACAACCGCCCCTTTTTCAAACCGCTCCGTGTCGTACATCGCCTTGCGAAAAACCCACGCAACGCCCATTCGCGTTGTGGGCCTGCGATTGTAGAAATTAACGAACTGACGACACGGTTGGCGATTGCCAAACCCTCGCCACGACGGATCGGTCCCCATCGCCGCCATCACCGCGTCTGTTTCTCGAACAATTCGCGCATTCAGTGGTCCGGCTGTCCGGACGATCGCACCTTGCGAGCTAATGACGGCTGCGGAATCTGGCGCGACAAACACCGTCGTCACACCGCCACCGACAAGACGATCGAAGTCCGGAGATCGAAGATTGACTGAGTCGATCACATGCGTTTGAGGAATCACCTCGGACGAATGCTCGACTGTCATCGCAGAGCGGCGAACGCCGACAGCCATCGGAAGCGTGTCAGGGAATCCGCACTGCTTGCACTTTTCCCCAGAAGCGTGTTGCAACTGTCTTGAACATTTTGAACCGCAACAACCGACGGCCTCATGCTTGTGGTCTTTGTGGTCGCCGTGAAACAGGTCCGCGACGACTTGCCGCGCGTTGCGACGATCGACCATCATTCGGTTTGTTGGTTCGAGGGCTGCGTTCGCATCGATCAAACCCGGCGTGAGTGAACCTCCACTCAGTTCGATCACCTTTGCCCCAGGGGGAATGGCAAGATTCGCACCCACCTGAGCAATGCGGCCATCGCGAATCACCACCACGCCGTTGTCGATGACTTCACCGTTGCCGACGTGAATCGTCACGCCCTTCACGACGATCGTGCCACCACCCGCACGAACGGGCTGGCTAACCATCGCGATGGCGACCACGGCAAGCGTTGCGAGTTGCACAAAACCGCATCGATACAGCGTTTTTCGTTGATGATGGGTCGAAAATGTCATCGCTGTCCTCCTGCCGACATGGTGAGGTGCTGGTCGGCGCTGTAAACGCGAATGCCATCGATATAGACCGCAAGAACGCGCGAATCCATACGCAACGGATCGCCCGAGAAAATGACCAAATCCGCGTCCATTCCCGGTCGAATCGCACCGACGCGATCCGACACGCCTGCGGCCTTCGCCGCGTTGATCGTGATCGCCTGACGCGCCTTGGCGGAGTCCATACCGTATCGCACCGCAAGGGCCGCTGTCTGTCGGAGTGAATGACCACCCCGAGTCGGCATCTGTCCGGCGAGGGCGACATCAATCCCAGCGCTCGCAAGCACGCCCGCCATCGATAGCGTCCGCTGACTCATCGAGAAAGAATAGGGACCAACGATCATCGTCGCCTTCGTCCCGGCTAGCTCCTCGGTCAGATCGTAAACGTCACTGGTGTGAATGATCGAAGTATGGGCGGCGAGCTTCCCCACAGACCGCAAAGCAGTGCCAACGTCCATCGCGTCACTGCAATAAAGCATCGCGTCGAGCTTCCCGGAGGCGAGCGACTGTAAACGTGCGTGCTGTGAACCGCTCTTCGCTTCACCTAGCACCGATCGAAGCATGGCCATCGCTCCGATACGTGACGTCGGCGCACGGTCATAGCGCCACGTCCGCGGACCAAACCCGAACACAAGTGGACCATCGTCGCGAAGTACGCTACCCGCGCGACCGGTTGACGCTCCACCCGTCTTAACGACCGCGCAAGCTCCGGCGACGAGATTTGTCGGCGAAGGCGCGATCAGGGCAGCCGTAATGCCAGACTCGACAGCACGACGGAAGTCGCGATGATCCGGATCAAACGAGTCGATCGCCGAAACACTCGGATCGACAGAAAAGGCTGATTCTACAGTGTTTCCGTAAGCCCCCATCGACGAGCGAACGTCGATCAGACCGGGACAGGCGACCGCGCCGCTGTAATAGGCGACGCCCGTCTTGTCGGCGATCTCTGCATGGGGCAAAAGTGCCGCGATTTTCCCGTTGGACAGGGTAATGATTCGCTTATCGCTTATTGTGCCATCGGGTGTCACATATCGATCGACAACGATCGCCTTGGGCGCGTGCTGCGAATGCTGAGCAAGGACCGCTCCGCTAAGTGCGCCGGCGATCACTGCCACAGCGAGAAGCATGTGCGATGTGCGATGAAGAAACGGCATCACGATCCCCCTCCAGCGAGTTGCGGAGCGATGTAAGCGAGTTTTCCACCAACGAAAACGCGCTCGACGATTGAGGCGGGATCACCCGGGTCACCCGACCAGATCACCAAGTCAGCCTCCATCCCTCGCGCGACTCGCCCTACCTGTTGAGACAGCGAAAGAAACCGCGACGCGTCGCCCGTCAATCGAGTCAACCACGACCATTGCAAACCGCTTTTTGTGCCAGCACTTGGCATCGCCATTTGCGAGTTGAACCCGACGAAGCGCGACGCACGCGGATCGCGCCCACCGCTTGAGATCATCCACTTCACGCCCGCATCGGTCAGACGCTCGGCGTTGCGTGCTGAGTGGCGGCGAAACTCGGTATCTTCAAAGACCGCGCTTCGACCAACCTGCCCCAGTATGACAGAGACCTCCGCATCGGCGAGGGCAACCGCGACGAGATACGCCTCGGTCGCCCCTTCGATCACGATGTCAAGATTGAACTCGTCCGCGAGGGCGAGTGCGTTAAGAATATCAGCCGAACGATGAGCCTCGATTCGAACGGGTAGCTCATGATCGATGGCCTTAAGGACCACCTCGGAAACAGCACTAAACGCTGGCTTTTTAGGCTTTTTCAGCTCGTCTTCGTCTTTTTTCTTATCCCCGTCCTTACCGTTCTTGCCGTTTTTCGCGTCGCCCTTGCCGTTACCGGCGGGCAGCGTCTTGTTGTCTGCACCGGCGAAGAAGTAGTCGAGCGAGTGATGATCATCGTCACCGTCGTCTTTCTCTTCCTCGTCGCTGTCGTCATCGCTGTCATCTTCGTCCGCAGGTTTGGGCGCTGGCTTTTCGTCATCGGAAGGGGCTTCGTCTTTGGCGGCGTCTTTGGAGTCCTTCTTGTCGCCCTCTTCCTTCTTGACCCGTTCCTCAAGCTTTTCGAGATACTCTTTCAAGTCCTCTTCGTAGTCTTCCAACGACGTTCGGTAATCAACGGCTGATTGAAACTGCTTGCGAATCGCGGCGAACGTTTTTAGGCGCGACAGCGGTGATTGATCTGAACCGAAGTTGACGCACAAGGCGGCGTCTTTCTTTTGAACCTTACCGGCTGAGCGTCCCGGACCGGGTGCAAGCTGAAAAACAGCACCGGTCCCATTGACCCCCGCCCCGCCATCGGCACCAATGTAAACGGTCGTAATCCCGTTTCTCAGCGCTTCGCGGAAGTCGTCCCGCGCGTATCGATCAAATCCATCTTGGGCACGAGAAGTCGCGTCGCCATCGCCGGCGGTGCCGGTTCGACCCAACGCACTCCAGACATCGATCAGACCGGGCGTGACGGTCTTCCCCGCACCGGCGATCTTTTTCGAGAGAAACGGTGCTTTCGCCGCTGCGCCGACAGCTTCGATCCGACCGCCTTTGATGACGATGGACCCCTTTTCAATGACCTTGCCGCTGCCGGTGATAATCCGAGCGTTGGTGATAACGGTCGCTCGCTCCAGGAGTTGCCCATGGGCCATGGCGACGTTCAGCGCGACGAACGAACAGGCGATCAAACTAACGCATCGACGGCGCAAAAGCCCCGATGCAAGCGAAGACGTAAACCGGCGTGTCTTGATCGCGAGAAGGTGCATCAATCCCCTCAACCTCGTAAACTCTGTATTTGCAGACTCCATCCTACGTCGAACCAACCCAGTTCAACAACCTGAGTATACTCGGCGTTCCGTATCGAGGAAATGCATAGAAACGGGTTACGGGGCAAAACGGACAAGATGCACAACAAATTACAAACCGGTCGTGGCAATACAGGTACGCGGCACGTGAGCGAAATGCCCATCCGTATCAATATAGATATGGCGATGGCGGCGGGAAGAAAATTGTATCACGATTTAGGCAACAAGCTCGGTCGTCGCTCGCTTTGATCGGAATCGTGGAGACTTACGACTCACCGCCGCCGCAAGAACAGTAGCTACGATTCGTCCTGCGACTCGTCCGAATCGTCATCGCCCGCGTCGGCCTCGCCGTCGTCAGATGTGTCGGAAGAGTCCTCGGTAGGGACAGCCTTCAGCGCCGGGATGGAATCCGCCTTGTCGTCGTCGATCTTTGGCAAGTCCTTGAGTGAGGAGAGTCCGAAGATTTCAAGGAACCGGGTCGTGGTACCATAGAGCAGTGGCCTACCGATTTCTTCGGCGCGTCCGACGATCCGCGCGAGGTTCACGTCTCGCAATCTTGAGAGCATCTCCCCACAGGCGACCCCGCGAACCGCCTCGACCTCAGCCCGAAGGACGGGCTGCTTGTATGCCACGATCGCGAGCGTTTCCAGTAGTGCCGGCGAGAGCCGCGAGTCCGACCGCGCCTTGAAGAGCTTTCCGATCCACCGATCGTACATGGGCTGCGTCATGATCTGGTAGCCCTTGGCGATCAACTCGATTCGAAAAGACGCCCCCTCGCGCTCGTATCTTTCGTTAAGCGCCT
Organism: Planctomycetota bacterium; assembly: GCA_024277835.1. Classification (GTDB taxonomy): domain Bacteria; phylum Planctomycetota; class Phycisphaerae; order UBA1845; family UBA1845; genus JAJRUK01. Next base: position 15,196 of record JAJRUK010000278.1, read on the forward strand.
CGACATGCTTCTTCACATCGTTCGCCGTCCCGACGCCGAGAATCTGGGCGAGCTTGCTTCCCGAGAGCGAATCATCCGAGGACATAAGCACTGCCTCGACGATCGCTTCGGGCGAAACCTGTTCGCCCGAGTCTTGTTGATCTTGAACTTCTTGATCCGCCACGTTTTCCACTGTCTCACTCATAGCTCGTCAATATAATGGACCGGACGCAGTTCGGGTAGCGCCCCTGACGAAACAGTGTTCATTGAAGCGAAAAAGCGACAGAATTCTTCACGCGACCAGCATGTGAAACACCGTTCCCAACCGGGTAGCCCCGAGGAACTTATTGCGTAAACGCGGCGGTTTCGCTATACAGACCTATTCGGTTTCGAGTTGAATTTGAGGCAACAAGACGAATGGCAACCATCGTAAACAAGATCAAGAACGCTGATTTTTCGCGCGGGGTGAAGTCGCCCACGAGCTGGACATGGACCGGAACGCCCAAAGGTGCATCCTGGGAGCGGACGAAGGCAACAAAGACAGCCAACGCATCGATGCAGCTTGACTGTACGCGCCCCGGCGAAAGAGCCCTCTTGTCGCAGACGGTCGTTTGCAAGCCGGAAGAGTATTATCGCATCGACGCGGTCGTCACAGCCAATGCGACGGTGACGGACGTTCGCGGCGGGGTGGTCGTGGTCATCGAAGCCCTCGAAGACGGCGAAGTCGTTGACGTGCGATCAACGCCGGGCATCCACCGGGCCGATACGCCGGAAACCGTTCGGGCCTTCTACCTCGTCCCGGAAAACGTGCGCCGGTTGCGCATTTCCGTTGGGCTGGTCGATGCGTTCGGTAAGGCGGACCTGCACACCGTGCGTTTCATCGAAATGATTGAGCCAGATGAGTTGAGTCATCCGCTGGCGGTCCCGCCGCCACCGCACGAAGTCCCCTCGCCGCTCGCGGCGAAAACGGCGTGCATTTGTTCGATCACCGCCGCTGACCGGCGCGTATCGAGGCTTCTCGGGCAGGCGCTGGGAGAGCGCAATGTCTCTAGCATTGCTCCGGCGGCGTTCAAACCGACGACCGCTTCATCCGACGCGATTCTGTTCCCAGACGACGAGCTGCCCCGTTCGATCCGGTCGGTAAAGGCGCTCGCAAAGCTGGCGGAGAATCGCATTGTGGTCGTTTCGCTGCCATCCTTTTGTGCGATCGCTGGCGAAGACGTGTCTTTTCGGCGTGTCGAGCAGGCGGACGATCCGATCAACGGGAAAATCATGTGGGGTTGCTACGCTTCGCGCGGATTCGCCCTGCACGATGTTTTTCCGTACGCATGGGATGGCAAAGCTGAGGCGAGCTATGCCCATCATCAGTTCCGCGGCGGCAAAAAGTTCAAAGAATTCTGCAAGAAGAACAAGTTCGAGGTCTTTCTCGACGCGATGTGCGACAAGGACTCGACCTCCGATCAACCGATGGCCCTCTTCCGCGAAACCAAAGGCGGAGCGCTTTTCGTGCTAGATATCGAACCGGTCGAGGCGCTCGGCACGACCATGAACGAACCGACACTGGCGATGCATCTGCTGCTTTCGGTCCTGGGGCATTGTCAGCACAACCTGGGACAGTTCGCCTCGCCGACTTACAAAGAGCAGTACCTGCGCGACTCGATTCGCGAGATGGCGGTTCGCATAGAGACTATCCACGTGCTCGACGAAGA
>JAJRUK010000279.1 GCA_024277835.1 Planctomycetota bacterium
AGAAAAGCGCGTTCTGAATCACGATCCGGGCCATGAAGTCAGCCGCGTGCGTGAATTTGTAAACGCTGCACACGTCGCCCGCCGCGTATATTTTCGGATTGGTCGTCTGAAGCTTGTCGTTAACCTTCACACCAGACCGCCCGTCGAATGCAACGCCCGCCTCATCGAGTCCGAGTCCATCCACATTCGGAGCACGACCAACCCCAAGCAGTATCTGATCAACCTCAACGGTCTCGCCGCCTTTGAGACGAATAACGCGCGTGTCGCCTTTCTGTGAAACAGATTCGATATTGACGCCGCACCGCAGGTCCACACCGTCGCGCACGAGCGCTGCTTCAATGCGAACAGCCGCATCACGGTCTTCGCGACTCAGAATGTGAGCGCCCACTTCCAGCAGCGTCACCTTCGACCCGAATCGCGCGAAACACTGCGCCAATTCGCATCCAATGGGACCGCCACCGATCACAGCCAATCGCTTGGGCAGCTTCGTCAGCGAAAAAATCGTCTCATTGGTGAGCGCACCGGCTTCACTAAGTCCGGGGATGGGCAACACCACCGCCCGAGCGCCCGTAGCAACACAAGCCCGAGAAAAACGAAGCGTTTGACCTGCCACCTCAACGGTCTCGCGTCCGGTGAACGTCGCGTCGCCCATGAAGACGTCGATACCCAACTCGCTGAAGCGTTTCGCGGAGTCGGTGGGACTGATGTCAGCGCGAAGTCGGCGCATTCGCTCCATGATCGCTGGAAAATCAACATGAACATCATCAAGCCCGCGCACCCCAAACTCGCCAGCCCCGCGTACATCAGAAATCGCTCGCGCGCATCGAATCAGCGCCTTGGAGGGAACGCACCCCACGTTAAGACAATCGCCGCCCATAAACGACCGCTCGATCAGCGCGACCTTCGCCCCCAAACCAGCGGCCCCCGCGGCTGTGACCAGACCGGCTGTCCCCGCACCGACGACAACCATGTTGTATCGCCCGGTTGGTGTGGGATTGACCCAATCGGCGGGGTGAACGTTGGCGATCAACTTCTGGTTATGCTCATCGAAGGGATTCGCTTGCGGGAATTCTTTGGGCGCTTCCATACTCACGCGAGCGCTCCCCCGCAGGACGATCCACTCCCCGCGGTACAACCAAAACAATGCTCACCCGTATGAATCCGCCGGTCCACCAGCAACGTCGGATCAAAATCGCGAATGTGCGCTGGCGCGACAAGGGCTGTGGACATGTTCAGGGCATAATTGAAATCGCAATCGTGGAGCGTACCGTCGTAGCTGACGTGAATCTGACGACGACACATCAACCCGTCAAGCGTATCCTCGTTGAACGACGCTGCCAGCAGGGAACGATAGTCATCACCGGCACCATCACGATCGAGGTCATGCAGAAAGCGCCCGATGGGCATATTCGTAATCGTAAGGAGTCGCGAAAAATGAATACCAAACCGTTCGCCAAGTTCGCGACGGTAATCCTTCTCAAGCTTCGCCTGCTGTGGCGGCAGCGTAGCGCCGACCGGATTAAACACCAGATCAAGCGGCAACGCCTCGGTTAATCCATACCCCGCGGCGTTGAGCTGGCGAATGACCTCGATACTCTCTTCATACACATGAAGTCCGCGCTGCTTCTTAACATTCTCCGGCGTATAGCACGGAAGCGAGGCAACAAGATGCACCTGATGCTCGCGAAAAAAGGCGGGCATGTCCTCATACCCCTCGTTCGTTAAGACTGTCAGGTTCGTGTGGACCGTTACGGCGAACCCCCTTCGCCGCGAAGCCCCAACAAACTTGCGAAAGTGCGGATTCATCTCGGGCGCGCCCCCAGTAATGTCGATGGTCGAGGCGCAGGAACGCTGGGCAGCGTCTAACACAAACGCCAACGTCTCCCAAGTCATCTGCTCGGTTCGCGATGGTGACGACTCGACATGACAGTGTCTGCAAGCTAGGTCGCACGTCAGACCAATGTTCACTTGAACCGTGTCGATCGACAAAGCTGTCAGTGGGCGACCGGTCGCGCGCTGAACCTGTTCATCAAAAGGGTTGCTGCCACCGATCGTGAGCGGTACGGGCGTTGCGATACTCATGCGAAAAAACCTTCCCCTACGTCATCGACCAGTAGAGCGCCGCACCAAGAGCCGCACCAAGAGGAAGTGTCGTCACCCATGTCAATACAATCTGTCCGATCGTTTTGAGGCGTGCCCCCCCGCTCGCGACGCCGATTCCAAAGATAGCGCCGCATGAGACGTGCGTGGTCGAAACAGGTACGCCAAAACGCGACGCCCCCAGAACCAACGCAGCCGTGATAAGATTTCCGGTCAGTACCTGACCCGTGTTGAGGTCGGTGATTCGATGGCTCATGGTCTCTGCCACCTTTCGCGCTTGCAAGAATCCCCCGGCTGCCATCGCAAGGGCGACGAGCGCGAGCTTCCAACTGATCCCGGTCCCTCCGATCAAACCAGCACCACCGGTTGCAAGGAGTAGCGCGGCGATCTTCGGTGTATCATTGACCCCGCGCGCAAAACAAACGGCTGCCCCGCTAAACGTATGGATGACATCGACCGCCTGCTGAGCATTGATCCCGACGACACGCCCGTCGTATCGCTCGACGCATTCAGCACCAGAGCCAACCGAAACTTCCAAACTTTGCGTGGATTCGCCAATCGTGCTGATATCCGTGCGACTGTTGGCGAGTGGAACATACTCGCGAGGGGACGTGCCAACACAAAGACAAGTCTGCCGCCCAACGCCCATTTTCTTACGCGTTCGGGTGAGTATGGGATAGAGGATCAGGGCTGCACCCAGGGCAAGGATCGGACTCACCAGCAGTGGCAAGAAAAACTTGTCCCAGAGCTTCGCATAGTTCGCAGCATCGACACCGATCACAATCGCCACCCCAAGAAGCGCGCCGGTCAGCGCGTGCGTCGTAGACGTCGGCATGCCGATCACCGTCGCAAGCATGATTGTCAGAGCAGCGGCGAGTCCTACGGAGATGAGCAACTCGGACGTGCCCGCGATCTCTGGTGGAACCAGACCCTTTCCGGTGAACGCTTTCGCCAGAGCACTCGCGAGCACCAGTGACAGGATACTTCCCGCCAGCGTTACACCCGTCGTCAACCAGATCGACTGACGAAACGTGAGCGTCCGACTGCCATAGAGCGTCGCGACGCCTTTGAAGTTGTCGTTGGCACCATTGCTCCATGCGAGGAAGAAAACGGCAGCGATCAGGATTAATGTAGCCACGAAGGAGTCCTTTCATAGAACAGGATTAGCAGCACGAACCGTCACCGCAACACGGTTCGTCCTCGATCAGACGTGTCTCGTTGTAGTCGACGCCCTTGGTCTCGCGCGGATCGCGCAGGACCGTCCGCTTGCAATCAAACACCCCGGCCTGTTCCATCGGGACCGCGTCGCTGGGTTCGATCGCGTCGAACTGTCCCGCGTACGGACCAGCCGGGTCCGTCAAGAGTTGAAACGTCTTATCACAAACAGCCATGCGCTGACCGCGATGATAACGATGCCCATCGTCGTCGAGCACCGTCTTGTGTGGACCGCGATAGATAACCGCTTGATTCCGCTCGAGACACGGACCCTCTTTGCCCTTAAACGCACGAACCGTCAGCGAACGAAACTCAATCCCATCGACCAACTGCCAAGGTTCTTCGGTACGAGAGACGATCTCAATTCCATAAAACCCCGCCTGCTCAAACGCCTCAAGAAACCTGTCCTCTCGAAACGCACCAGAAATACACCCACTCCACAGCTTCGGGTCCGCCAAAATCGCGGGCGTCGGTTCCTCGTCGCAAACAATATCAGAAATGACCGCCCGCCCGCCGCGACGCAACACGCGATGAATCTCTGCGAACAGGCGTTTCTTCTCTTCCGGCCGAACAAGGTTCAAAACACAGTTCGACACGACAACATCCACACTACCATCAACCACCCCCGGCTCATCGCGCCGAAGTCGCTCACACTCCGCCTCAAAAGCAGCCAGCCCATCGATACCCGTAACGGGATGCGCCTTCAACCAATCCCCCGCTTTGTCGAGGTCCAACCCCATGTCCTGAATCTTCGCCTTCACAAATCGAACGTTGGCGTACCCGATCCGATTGGCTATGTCTTCCTGATATTTTCGAGACAGATCAAGCATCGCGTCGTTGAAGTCAACACCAATGACCGCACCGCCCGCCCCAACTTTCTGCGAAAGCATGTAGCAAATTTTCCCGGACCCCGAACCAAGATCGACCGCCACATCACCCGCGCCAACCCACTTGGACGGATCGCCGCATCCGTAGTCCTTCTCAATAATCTCAGCCGGAAGTTTTTCCAGTAGCGACTTGTCGTATCCATCAACCGCGCAACACAGAGACGCCTCCGCCGCATTGGCAGCGCCCGCGTATCGTCGTAGCACTTCGCTTTCAATCGTTTCGGTCGATGTTCCGTTCTTGCTGGTCAACTTGGCTGCCTCCGTACTCATCCGGTGTCGCTCCCGTACTCTTCAATCGCTGTGTCGCTAGACATGTAAAATCGCGGACGTCGCACGGAATCGGCTTATCCCCTTCTTCCGTCTCCTCTTACCAAGGGGGGATCGAGGGGGGTTACCCGCTGCGCTACGGATGAGACCGCGCTCGTATGCTCTCCGCTTCACCACGACTCAACTAAACCGCAACACCTACGTTTTGTCAACGAAAACCAGCGATCAAGCGCCGTGCGGACCATTTTCAACAGTCACGCATTAAGACTGCACTTCTCTTCCGTTGGTTGCATTCCAAAACCGACCTGCGGACATGCGAAATGATGTAGATTCCCGTCGGACGCATGGAATCGGGTTGTGGCTGGAATAGAGAGTGTGGTACAGTACACTCCGATTTGATCTATACTTTGGAGGCTTCGATCATGAGCAGAAGAATTCGAAAGAGTCATGCGATATGGACAGCGACAGCCATGCTGTTACTCGCCGGCGGACTCGTGCAAGCGGAAACGAAACCAAAATACCGAGGGATGCTGAAAAATCAAAAGAGCAACCCGTGGAAGATCCGCCGCGAAGGTGACAAGACTTACATCTGGGCTGGCGGAGACAAAAGCGCTGGCAAAGATGCGAAGTGGTATGACTTTACCGGCGCACCCATGTCGCCGGACGAGTTGCAATTCGGCATTGGCAAAGACAGCATCCGTGCCATCGACGACCCCTACTTCGTCTCTCCGGACGACCCGCGACTTCTCAAAGTTCCGCCAAGTCCCTACAGGCCAACCGAAACGCCCAAGACAAACAACGAAATCATGGTCATTGGCTATGTCGAGAACAACATCGCCCGCGCCTATCCGACCGCGCTGCTCGATCACCACGAACTCGTCAACGACACGTTCAAGGGCAAACCCGTCACGGTCGGTTGGTGACCGCTTGCACGACTGTCCGTGGTTCACGGACGCAGCGGTAAAAACAAAAACGACGAATTCGGCGTTAGCGGATACGTATACAAAGACGTGTTCTTGATTTTCGATCGCAAAACTGAGAGCCTTTGGTATCCTCTTGACCACACCAAGTGGACCGCCATCTCCGGTGAGCGAAAGGGCGAGACCATTCCGTTTATCGCCGAACCGGGCGTGATCCCACTTGGCGAGTGGCGAAAAAAGCATCCCGACACCGTCGTCCTTCTAGGATCGCAAAAGGACATCGAAAAGCACTCGCACGATCATTGACGTCCGATAGCAACAAACGACCCTGACGGCAACGGCGACCGCAACCCTGAGCCGCGTGGCCATGCTCCTCCGCCGAAACACTGACCCGTGAACAATAGGCACGACTTTCGCACGAAAGTCGTGCCTATTCTCTAGCGCTCAACCCGAAACGTCCGCTAACACAATCTCGATGCAACCGCTCAACGCCCTTGTCGCGAATGGGCCACACGTCCTACAATCGGATGGCTCTACGCAGTCTCAATGCAGCACGTGTGGCACCGGTATCTTGCCAGTGCAAACACAGGCTACAAGCCAGTGCCACGCATGTTCGAGGAACCGCTACGCGCGGGGACTGCGTCTTCTGACTTGGGGAATAAGCAACCATGATCGCACGAGATACACCCATCGCACGGATTCTTATCGCCGATGCCGACCGCATCGTCGCCGAGGCGATCGCAAACATGTTCGCTCGGCGCGGATTCGACGTTGAAACCGTCTACATGTTCGCCGACGCGCTCGACGTGATAGGCCATGAACAAACGGACGTCGTTATCGCCGACGAGCGCCTGCCCGGCGGAAACGCCCGCGAACTGATGCGAATCGCGAGCAAACGATCACCGCACACCGCCTTTGTCATCACAAGCGCAACCCCAACCGTCGCGCACGCCGTCGAAGCAATCAAAATCGGTGCGCACGATTATCTTCCCAAACCAACCCGCGAAGACGAACTCGCGACGTGCATCGATCGAATCATCGCGCAGCAAACCCTATCTCGATCAACCATCACAACGGACGACTTGTCGAACGCGGGCCTGGAACTACCGGGTGTTGTCGGAAATGACTATCGAATGATCCGCGTTTTCGACCTCGTCGAATCCGTCGCGACTACAACTGTCACCGTACTGCTTGAAGGTGCATCCGGTACAGGCAAATCGCTGATCGCCCGAGCACTGCACGATCGCAGTCACCGCCGCGACAAACCGTTTATCGAGGTCAGTTGCGGCGCGCTACCGGAGACCCTTCTCGAAAGCGAACTCTTTGGCCACCTCCGCGGTTCGTTCACCGGAGCAACCACCAACAAAGCTGGAAAATTCAAAATCGCCGACACCGGGACGATCTTTCTCGACGAAATTTCAGCAGCCTCGCCCGCGCTACAAGTAAAACTCCTCCGCGTGCTTCAGTCGCAACAGTTCGAACCCGTCGGCAGTAACAAGACCCAAACGGTCGACGCTCGCGTAATTCTCGCAACAAACCTCGATTTGGAAGCGGAAATGAACGCGGGCCGCTTTCGTGAAGACCTGTTCTATCGCATCAACGTCGTGAATATCAACCTGCCAACACTCGCTCAGCGCGCCGGCGACATCCCGACACTTGCGAATCATTTTCTAAGACGAGCA
>JAJRUK010000280.1 GCA_024277835.1 Planctomycetota bacterium
CCCCCGCGCTCCGCATCGACCTCCGCCGGGATACGAATGGTGATCTTGCCCTCGAACTCACTTAGCTTGCCGAGATGGGGCACCTCGCGAAAGTGCGGTTTGGGATAGACCGCCTCACCAAACTCCACACCATCTGACGGCTTGAGAAAAATGTCCGCCGCAATGAGCGACGGCATGGTTGGCTTATTCGATTGAATATGAAACCCGCGTTTGATGTCTACCGTTACGAGGACTTCAAACTTCGCCCCCGCCGAAATCGTCTTCGGCGACCCCTCCGCCGACACCGTCAGGTACTTACTCGTCGCCTGCGGCGCTGCTCGCCGCGCTCGCTTGAACAGCTTTCGATTCGCCGATGTCGCCTCGACACCCGGCGACAATACCGGCATCTCCAGAGTGACGTGCGTCTTCTCTCGCAAACACTTATCGTTGCACACCAGGTAGATGACGTCCGCACCCAGCGTCACCTTTTTTTCCGACATCGACGCGGGCGGTGTCACCGTCGCCACAAGCATCGGCTTGCCCGGCAGAATGTTCGTTACGATATCGCCGGGACTGTGATGACGCTTGGGAATCGGGAACACGAAATCACCGACTGAAAAACCGTCCGGGTTCTTCCAGACGACCCGTGGAGGCAGACCGCTGTCGCCGCTGTTGATCCAATAGATGTGCCAATTATCCTCAAGCTCAAATCGAACGCCAACCTCAAACGCCTCTCCGGGGACGATCGCCTCAACAGAGGCCACCAGGCTCACCTTCGCCTTGGGCGCTGCCCCCATCGAAATCGCCGACAGCCCCAGCACGATCGCCGCGACATATACCTTATTGGTCTTCATCCGCATCCTCGCAAAATCACACTTTCGGTGTCCGCTGTTACACACGACATCGGCCACCCTTCGCCCCGCACCACATGCACACCGTGCCCGACTATACTCTCCCCAGCCCCCCAGACCTTGCATCCCTACAATTTGTGACCCCTCCGTTGCGCCGACAGTACAGCATTAGTCAAGCAGCGGTGCGGCATCAGCTTCTACGCCGCTCAGCACCTTTCGTTTTGTCGAACGTTGCACCGAGTCCCCGCGCGAGCTGCGTCAGCCCCTATTGACACCCAATGACCCCACAATAGACTCTACGGAGCGCAGCGTGGCGCACACAGACTTAAATTATTACTTTAGTTGCGGACTGCACGCTCAGAGGCGTGGCGGCTCGTTTGACTGAAAGGAGAAGGTTGTTCGTCTGGTGCATTCGGGCATTTGCTCGTGGGCACGAAACTCGCAATTGCGAGTTGGGAGACCAGATATCGAAGACAGGGCCTTTTCTAGTGAGACCGGACTTGCGTGCCTGCGGGCACGACCGTTTCTCAACTCAGAACGTTTGAGGAATTTGATCGCGTTGTTTCGGGAATCAATGCATATTACAGAATCGACATTTGTGGCTTGCTGCCTGGGATTCTTGGCAGACAACCACGTTGCATCCGAAATGCGCTTCGCTCCGGCTGTGGCACGGCGAGCAGCAGCACTGGCGGTCCCCGTTTTTGGAGAGCGGCGACCGCACGCATAAGCTTCTAGCGCCGATGGACCCAGCCAGACGCCTTTAACGGCCTTAGCTTCCTATCTTACGTGGACATTTTGCGCCGCGCCCCCACTCGCTCGCGACATTCTCATCGAACAACTTCCAGTACAACCGTTCGGGCAGCGCGGTCCTGTGCAGTTTCTGCACGCCGCCTGCTGCGAGGAAAACTCGCGAACGCTTAACATAGAATCGGAACAATTATGAACAGTTACTTAATCGCAGAAGCGGCAGGTCAGCCCTCCGACAGCAGCGTCGTGCTCGCCATCCTTGGCGGTTGCGCTATCGGAGCCGTCGTCGCGCTTCTTGGCGGATACCTCCTCATGCGATGGCGAAACCGCAATCGCATCGAAGAATCCACTAGAGAAGCAGACCGCATCCTCGCTGAGGCGAAGGCCGAATCGGACGTCCTCAGAAAAAAAGCCGAGGTTGATGCCAAGGCAGAATTCCTCAAAGGGCAAGAGAACATCCGCAAAGAAGGCGACGGCATGCGCGCCGAAATCAAAGAGGCGGAAAAACGTCTCTCCAAACGCGAGGACAATCTGGAAGGCAAGCTGGACACCCTCGCCACAAAAGAGAAAAACCTCGAACAGCAGAGCAAGAAACTCGCCTCGCGCACCGATTCCGTCCGCGCCAAAGAAGCAGAGGCGGAAGAACTGCTTGCAAACCGTCGAGAACTTCTTCTCCAGGCGAGCGGCATTAGCCACGACGAGGCACAACGCATCATCCTCGACGAGGTGAAGCACGAGATGGAGCACGAATCCGCGGTCCTGATCGAAAAAGCGGTTACGACTGCCAAGGAGGAGGCGGTCCAACGTTCCCGAGAAATCACGCTCACCGCCATCCAACGATACGCCGGTGACCACACGTCCGAGAGCACCGTCTCGACGGTCGAAATCCCATCCGACGAAATGAAGGGACGCGTCATTGGCCGCGAAGGTAGAAATATCCGGGCCTTTGAGAAAGCGACCGGCGTTGACGTCATCGTTGACGACACACCCGGAATCGTCGTGGTCAGCGCCTTCGACCCCGTCCGCCGAGAGATTGCGCGACGAACCTTGGAGAAACTGATCTCCGACGGTCGCATCCACCCCGGTCGAATCGAAGAACTCACCGCCCAAATCCAAAAAGACATGCAGGAGGAGTTGCTCGAAACCGGCAAGAAAGCAGCCGTCGAGGCAGCGATTGGCGGCTTACACAGAAAACAACACGAACTGCTGGGGCGACTACGCTACAGGACCAGCTACGGACAAAACGTTCTCCGTCACAGTCTCGAGGTCGCGTTTCTCTGCCAGTCCATCGCCGACGAACTCGGACTGGATGGGCGTCTCGCTCGCCGATGCGGACTCCTCCACGACATCGGAAAAGCAATCGACCACGAAATCGAGGGCAGTCACCAGAAAATCGGTGCCGACTTCTGCAAGCGGTTCAACGAGAAACCTGAAGTCCTTAACGCGATCGAAGGTCATCACGGCGATATCCCGGCTACGAGTCCGTATACGCCGATCGTTATGGCTGCCGATGCGATTTCCGCCGCCAGACCGGGAGGCCGCCGCGAGTCACTCGAACGATACACGCAAAGACTCCAGCAACTCGAAGAAATCGCGATGGTCCACAGCGGCGTCAAGGAGGCGTTCGCTATTCAGGCAGGTCGCGAAATACGCGTCATCGTTGATGCGAAAAGAGTCGATGACGCCACGGCAGCGTACATCGCCCGCGACGTGGCTAAGCAGGTTGAAGAACAGATGACCTACCCCGGCGAAATCCGTGTGACCGTCCTGCGAGAAGTTCGCGCCGTGGCAACAGCCAGGTAAGAAATACTGACGCACCGGGGCATGCGGAAGGCCCCGGCAATCTCTAACAAGAGCGAAACCAAGACCCCGACTCTCTGAAACGCGCTAATGTCGCGACCTGACACCTATTCAGGCTGTTGAAAAGTGTGGCGTCGGTTTGTAACCGGTGCGTTATCTTCTGTTTCAGGATCTAGCACCGGTTACAAACCGGTGCCACATGGAAAAACTTCGTTTTTCAGCAGACTACTATGGAACTACGCATTCTCTGCATTGGTGACGTCGTCGGCAGACCGGGCCGACAGATTCTGCGCGACGCCCTCCCCGTCCTCACCGCGCAGCACAAACTCGACTGCATTATCGTCAACGCTGAAAACTCGACCGACGGGGCGGGGCTCTCCGCCGCGCATTACCAAAAAGTCGTCGCCGCCGGTTCGCATCTTATCACACTCGGCGACCATGTTTACCGAAGACGCGACATCATCCCCGTCATGGAGACCGCCGACAACATCGTCAAACCCGCGAACCTCCCGACGGCTGCCCCTGGGAAAGAGTTCGCCGTCTATCGCACTGAGTCGGGCGTTGGGATTGCCGTTATTTCCGTTCTCGGGCGACTCTTCATGAAGCTCCAGGCTAACTGCCCCTTTGCCGCGGTTGATCGCGTTATGGCATCGATCCCGCCTGACGTGAAGATCATCGTGATCGACATGCACGCCGAAGCAACGAGTGAAAAAATCGCCATGGGCTGGCATGTGAACGGCAGGGCGAGCGTCGTCTTCGGCACGCACACG
>JAJRUK010000281.1 GCA_024277835.1 Planctomycetota bacterium
AATACTTGTTTCGCAACGTATCGTAAAAGCGACCGCAGGAAGCCTTGATCAAACCGGGAATCCACGGCGCTCGCACGTACATGACGTAGGCAGTAACGATCGAGAGAATCGAGATAGCGCCGGATACGATCATCAGTCCGTAGTGCGCCCAGAATCCCGTATGCTCCGCAGCTTCGGCAACGTGCTTGGGCAGGTTCGCGACAAACGTTCGCCCGAAGACCGGCGATAGAAAGTCGTGGAACATCGGTCTGCCCGCATAGCCGCCAAAGACGCCGACGTAACCTGCGCCAATCGCGCCGACGCTAAGAATCAATAGAGGAATCAGCATCCACGGCGGAGACTCGTGCGGATGAGCGCCTTCGGGAATGCGTTTGGGGCCAAAGAACGCGAGAAAAACCATGCGGAAGGTATAGAACCCGGTGAGCGCCGCCGTGATAATCGCCATGATGCCAAAGAGCGGGCGAACCTGCAGCGCGTGATGAATGATTTCATCTTTGCTGAAGAAACCGCTGAACATGGGGAACCCAGCCAGCGCCAGCGCACCAATCGTAAACGTAATGAATGTCCACGGAAGCACTTTGCGGAGTCCGCTGAAGTGTCGAACGTCGATCACACCGCCCATCGCATGCATCACGCTGCCCGCACCGAGGAACAACAAGGCCTTGAAGAAAGCATGCGTGAACAGATGGAAAACCGCGGAGTCGGCGGCGTACACACCTACACCGAGGACCATGTAACCAAGTTGACTGATCGTCGAATACGCTAGTATGCGCTTCATGTCGGTTTGGACGATGGCGATGCTCGCGGCGAACAGGGCGGTACAAGCACCGACGCCCGCGACGACCATCATCGCAGTCGGGGAGGCCGTGAAGATCGCGCCGCATCGTGCGATCATATAGATACCCGCCGTGACCATCGTCGCGGCGTGGATCAGTGCAGAAACGGGCGATGGTCCTTCCATCGCATCGGGCAACCAGACATGCAGCGGCAGTTGTGCGCTCTTTCCGCAAGCTCCGCAAAATAGCAGCAGGGCGATCGTCGTAATCGTACCAAGGTCAAGCTCTTGACCGGCAGAGTTGACGCCCTGAGACACCATCTCGAAGACCGGTGCGTACTCGATCGTTCCGAACGTCATGTAGATCAGAAGAATACCCAGGCCAAACCCGAAGTCGCCGATGCGGTTGACCAGGAAGGCTTTTTTCGCAGCCGCGGCGGCGGAGGGCTTTTGATAGTAGAACCCGATCAGCAAGTAACTGGAGAGACCGACCGCCTCCCAGCCCAAGTACAAGAGCAGGAAATTTCCGCCAAGGACCAACACACACATCGAGAAGATAAAGAGCGCCAGGTATGCAAAGAACCGCTCGTAGCCCTGCTCGGGTTTGCCGTGATCGCGCATGTAGTCCCGCGAGTAAATCACGACGAGCAGGCCTATACCGGTAATGATGCAAAGCATCACCGCGGTTAGCGGGTCGAATAAGAACTCAAACCGAAAGGCGGAGTCTGTTCCGTTGGCGATCCATTCGTAGACAGGGATCTGCGCCGTCGTATACCCAATACCGGCATGATAGACCGTCGATAGAACGCATAGCCCCGCAGCGAACGCCGTACCCACGCCGAGGATCGTCACGAAGTGACTGTGACCCTTGAGGAATCGCGGGCCGAATAGACCGATGATGATCGCGGCTGCCAGCGGTGCCAGCAGAATCAATTCGCCACAAATTTTGAGGGTTTCGTGCGACATTAGAAAACGTTATCCGCGCATCATGGACCAAACGTCGGCGTCGAGCGTTCGTTTGCGCCGGTACAAGAGCATAATCATTCCCAGTGCAAGTCCCGCTTCGACTGCGGCGATCACCAGCAGGAACAGGGCGAACGCCTGTCCTTCGAGATTGTGGTGGAACCGCGCGAACGCGACGACGTTTAACACAACACCTTGAAACATCACCTCCGTCGAGAGGAACATGACAATCAAGTTGCGGCGCGTCAGAAACCCGACCGCGCCGAGTGCAAAAAGCACTGCCCCAACGATAATATATTCGGTAGCGCCGGGCATTAGTACGGATCGACCTCCTTGCCAAGTTGACCAAGAGGCGTGGCAGACTCGCCGAACACTTCGGACGGAATCTTCTTTCGCGAAAGGGCGATCGCACCAATCATCGCGACCAGCAGGAGCACGCCAGCGATCTCAAGTGCAACGACGTACCGGACCATGACCAGATTGCCGATGGCAAGTGTGTTGTCGGATTCACCGGCGCTTGTTGTCTCGACGCCAACTGCGACGGACGTTAGTTCGATCAAAGGCAGAGCAACAGGCGGCGACTCCGCGATCTTCCCGGCGATCACGCCCGTAATCAGAAAACCCGCGACAACCGCCGCGAACGGTTCGCGGGCACGACGATCGTACATCGGCGAACCCGATTGCTGAGCGAGCATAATCACAAACAAGTACGTCACCAGAATAGCGCCAGCGTAAACGATGACCAGTGCAATGGCGACGAACTCAGCCCCAACCAAAACCAGCAGGGCTGCCACCGCAATGACGACCAGAATAAAATAGAGCGCCGACCAGATTGGACGCGGATGCGTCACCACGCGAGCGGCGGCTGCGATGGCAATCGCGGAAAACAGATAGAAGTACCAGCGAGAATCGACCGGGGCGGCGATTCGAGTATGCAAGAGCGCAAAGAACCCGACAAGTGCAGCGATCCCAAAAATCGCACCGGCTGCGAGTTTCGAGTCTTTGCCGCGCGGCATGCGAAAGTAAACCGCGACCGCGCCGGCGGCGAAGAGCAAATACAAAATGTACGGGGTCAAGTCGCTCACTGCGACGATGCTCCTTTGTCTATGGTTTCGGAATGGGTCGGGGCGGTCGGGTTTGTTACATCCGCCGGGGCATCTTTTCGGTCGCCCGTATTAAGATACCCGGTAATCCGAGGATTCTTTCGAGGTTTCTCGCCTTTGGTCGCGTCGAAGATCGACAATAGCTCGTCTTTTCCGAGAATCAACTCCTCGCGCGTCTTGCCGACCAGATCATAGTTGTGCGTCAGCTCAATCGCATCCACCGGACACGCCTCTTCGCACATGCCGCAGTAAATACATCGAAGCTCGTCAATGTCGAACTTGGCGGGATACTTTTCGCGATCGGGCCAAGGCGACTCAGTGCCCTCGATGTGGATGCAGTTCGCCGGGCACGCGGTCGCACACATAAAGCAAGCGACACACGCAACGCGACCATCTTCATCGCGGTTCAGACGATGAACGCCGCGATAAGTGTCCTTATTGACCTCGCGCTTTTCCTCGGGGTACTGAATCGTAATCCGACCACCCACGAACGACTTGGCCATGTGCGCCAGCGTGACTTTCATGCCCGACAGAATCGGCGCGATGAACATCCGTTCATTGGCCGTCAGGTCCGGCGGGTCGATCATCATGATGTCAGAGTCTTTGATCATGCGCCAGTCTCCGTGATCGTATGTCCGAGCGTTAGCCCAGAACGCGGGGCGGGCATATTTCGCTGGCGACCGGTGATCTTCGTTCGCTTCATCGACGCAACGATGTAAACGATCAGCAGAATCGCAAAGTTGCCACCCAACGCCCAGACCGGATCGCGATGTTTGCCGAAGTACAGAAGACCCGTCGCGAGAACGAGTATACAAAGCGTCAGGGGGATCAAGGATTTCCAGCACAGTCGCATGAGTTGGTCAAACCGAAAACGCGGAAGCGTCCAGCGGAGCCACATCATTACGAACAAGAACGCACAAATCTTCGCACACAAGACGCCGATTTTCGCGACAACGGCGTACCACTGCGTCGCCTCGGGCTGGGTGAGCGACCACCACGGGAAATGCCACCCGCCCAAGAAGAGCACTGAGATAAAAGCGCTCGCGGTAATCATGTGAGCGTACTCAGCCAAGAAGAACATGCCGAATTTCAGTGCGCCGTATTCCGTGTGATAACCACCCACAAGTTCCTGCTCCGCCTCAGCAAGATCAAACGGCGTCCGGTTCGCCTCCGCAAGAGCCGTGATAAACAAGACCAGAAAAGCGATCGGGTGCAGGAACACATTCCACTGCGGTATCCAGCCGCTGGCCCAGTATCCCGTTTGTGCGAGCGTGATGTCTTCGAGGCGAAGTGTCCCCATCGTCAAGACGATCACGAGGATGCAAACACCAAGCGGAATTTCGTAGCTAAGCATCTGCGCCGTCGCACGAATCCCGCCATAGAAGGAATACTTACTGTTGCTCGCCCATCCGCCAAGCACTACGCCATACACCGCAAGCGACGAAACGCCCAGGATATAGAGAAGCC
>JAJRUK010000282.1 GCA_024277835.1 Planctomycetota bacterium
CGGGAGCGTGCGTCGCTTGCCGGGAATCTGAATGTGCCGAAGGTCTTGCGAGACCCGTTGCCGCGTCGGTTGCTCTCGACAAGACAATCGAGCAATCGGGTTCATGTGATGGACCTTCAATAACCCCTTGACTTGCGAGCCTTGATCGCGGCGTTCCGTTGAATTGACCGCGTTTCGTGCGATTCATAGAATCCCCATCCATGACCTCCACCACAGAGCCAATCGAACCTGTCGACGAGCCGATCGCGCAAAAAGTGACGGGCGATGACCCCGTCGAAGCGGCACGCATGTCGTTTGGGGATCATCTCGAAGAGCTTCGCACGACGCTCATTCGTGCATTGATCGGTGTGGCGATCGCAACGGCTGCCGCACTCGCATGCGGAAACGCGGTCCTGGAAATCGTGTTTCGACCGCTCTGGTTGGTGCAGCGGGCCAACGGACTTCAGCCCAACCTCCAATCGCTTGCTCCGAGCGACGCGTTTACCGCTTATCTGAAGATGTCGGTGATGGTCGGGTTGATCATTTCGATGCCGTGGGTGCTCTATCAGGTCTGGTCGTTCGTAGCGGCGGGCTTGTATTCGTATGAAAAGAAGTTTGCAAAGCGATTAACGTTTGCATCGACGGGCTTGTTTGTCACCGGGGTGTTCTTTTTGTACTTCATCGTGCTGCCCATCGTCTTGCAGTTTTTCATTACGTTCAATCGGGCGTTCGAAGCCGGGGCCATTGCACCGGCGGGGATCGAGCGATTGCTTCTCGGAACGCTGGACGAACCGAAGACAAGCGCCGAGTCAGATTCGTTCACGCAGATTCCCGTCTTCACCGGTGATCCCAAGTCCGCGAAACCGGGTGACGCGTGGATCGACCCGGCCACATCGCGATTGATTATCAAACGCGAGAAGGGACATTGGTCGGTCCCGCTCGAACCGGGGGCCGTCGCGCCCGCGGTCGATAGTCAGTTCGCCGTTCCCGCTTACATTTCTTTCGTGCTTATGCTGGCGCTTGCATTCGGGATTGCGTTCGAGACGCCGATTGTCGTTTGCTTTCTTGCTTGGAGCGGGCTTGTGACAACAGCTGCGATGTCGCGCGGACGGCGACATGTTATTCTAGCAATGGTCATCCTCGCGGCCATCCTGACGCCGCCGGATGTGGTGAGTCAGATTCTTTTGGCGCTGCCTATGTATTGTCTCTTTGAAGGCGGGCTTCGTGTCGCGCGAGTCATTGAGCGGCGGAAGGCGGCGGAGTGAGCCATCATTGATTAGGTGCCGGGTCGATGACCAGACCTGCCGATTTCCGCAATCACCATATCGAAGAAAGTTGCCGACGTGAGGGGGGAGGGCATGGTCCACGCTCGCGTGGCCATGTTCTTGGACAGCAGAATGCCTGCGCCGCGCTCGAGCGTTTTAAGCAGATTCAATCGTCGTCGTAATCTTAAACGTCAGAAACTGTTCCTGATACAGTTCTGCGCGTTCGCGGTGCGTGGTCAGAAGCAAAGACAAGCCCGACTCATGAGCTTCGACAGTGCGCTCGATCGCGTCCTCGGCGGTGAGGCGGGTTAGCTTGATGATCGCGCGGATGACGTACTCAAAGCTGTTCTCGTCGTCGTTATGAAGCAAGAGCTTATAAGGCGGCAGCGTCTTGGGCTTGTTCTTGTTCTCAGCAGGCTTTTGCTTGACCGCAGTGGCGGTGTCGCCGTCGTGTTCACTCGGACTAAATTGTTCTTTTTGTTCTTCGCTCATCGGGTTTGCTTCCTCGTCTGGATGCACTTCCATTTTATCACGCCGCAGCGATCATTTCAAGATTCCCTCAGTCACTCGGGGCGATCTGCTCGAAGGCGACCTCTTTGGTCGTTGTTAGCACCGCTCCTGTAAGGAAATCGGTGAATTTGACGGTGGCCAACAGTCTCCGCGTCGTCGGAAGGTCTTGCTTCGGCGGAAACGGGCATTTGAGCGTGTAATGGTTGGTCATAAACCGCCCATGCCATGCTTGGCGAATCTTATCGACGTCGAAAATGAATGTGCCGATGATGGCCGGGTCTTCAAGGTCGGTGTTATCGAGTAGTTGCACCTCAATCCGCCCAGGGACTTTCACGACGTCCCCGTCCGCGTCTTTTGGGCTAAGGTAGATCGTGATGCCATCATCGCCGGGTCGACCGTCGTAGTCGTGACCGCCGGACAGGCTTGCAATTACGATTCTCTCCGCAGCGAACAGGTCAGCCGGTCGATCGCGACCCCATGTGTTGAGGTTGTCGATCTGAGCGCGAAGAGTGGCGAGTGTCGCGTCTCTGTCGGCGAGGTCTCTTGCCTGACGTCGGTTGTCGCGTTTAAGAACGTCAACTTCCCGAGACAACCGGCCCATCTCTGCACCGGTGTTGCATGAGGATAGAAAGATCGCGAAGACGGCGAACGTGCAGAATACAAGTGGCGATCGGAGCATGACGCTTGGGATTCTACGATCGGGTCGGAGTCGTGTCGAACCGATGACCGTCCGCCTGTGAAATCCGCATAGGTCATTCTCGCGCGTTTGCGTGAACTTCGCCTTGGTTGAGCACTGGCGGGCAAGCCGCCAGTGGCACCCGGCGCTTGGATTACGTACCGGCTGCGTCAGCGAAGACTTTTTGTGCGGCGGTCAAACCAGTGCCAGGTTCGAGTTTGTAACCCTGCCCAATAAGCGTCAGCTCCAACGCCGCAATCGCGCCCAAAATGTCAAACGAGTCGAGGTAGCCCATGTGCGACAAGCGGATGATCTTCCCTTTGAGGTGCCCCTGTCCCCCAGCGATTTGAAAACCATGCTCCGACCGCATCGTCTTACGAAGGGCTGCCTCGTCAACGCCTTCAGGAACGACCATCGCCGTGACTGAGTCCGCCGGGTCTTTGGCGAACACCTTCAAGCCCATCGCCTCTGCCGCCGCGCGAGTCGCCCGGGCCATGGTGGCTGCCTCCGACCAGATGTTCTCGATGCCGCGTTCTTTGAAACCCTGCAACGCTTTAAGAAGCCCCCGCACAAGCGTCACCGCTGGCGTGTATGGAACGTCCCAGTTTTCGAGCGACTTTCGGTAGGCTTTAAGGTCGTTGTAAAGGGTTGGCGTCTTGCCCGAGTCGATCCGCTCCCACGCACGTTCGCTCACCGCGACAAACCCAAGACCCGGCGGAAGCATCATCGCCTTCTGCGAGCCAGTGATGTAAGCATCCACGCCCCATGCATCCATCTTCACCGGAAGCACGCCGACCGACGTGATGCCATCGACGATAAGAATCGCACCGCGGTCGCGCGTGACCTTGCCGATCCCTTCAATATCACTGACCGCAGCCGCAGAAGTTTCGCTGTGAACGCAGATGACGGTGTCGATTTTCGCATCGGCGTCGAGTGCTTTGGTGATGTCCGCAGCAGTCGCACCGTGACCCCATTCGATGGGGAGGTCGGTGTGGTCGATGTTGAAGTTTTGACAGACCTTGGTCCACCGTTCCGCGAATTTACCATTGACGACGACAAGGGCTTTATGACCCGCCGGACAGCACCCGACAATCGCTGCCTCTGC
>JAJRUK010000283.1 GCA_024277835.1 Planctomycetota bacterium
GACTCGATTCGCGAGATGGCGGTTCGCATAGAGTCAATCCACGTGCTCGACGAAGACCTGCCCAGCGATCAGATCACCGAACAGCTTGTCCTTGTCGGATCGGAAGATCAGTCGTTTGGTCTGCCTTTGGAACCCAAACCCGTCATCTTAGTCCGCAGCGGATTGCAATCGGGCGATGCCGAGAGCATCCACGGCGCTTGGACCTGGTTCAAGCAGCTCGTTCGCCCAGCACCTTACCCTTGTCCGTACGCCGAGGCGATTGCTTCGGCGTTTCGATTCGCGTGGGTGCCATCCGCTGCCCCTCTGGAGCAGCGGGCCGGATTGCTTCGCACGAACCGCGATCCGAGCGCGGAGTTGGCGATCGATACGGACGACGGCGAACTCGCGATGATGATTGATCTTGTTTCGCGAGCCTACAATCGAATCCGCGTCTGCTTCGCCGAACAGAGTGACGAATTCGAACGATATGCGACGCAGTTGCCGCAACTTTTCTCGGCGTTTCGACCGGGGAACTTCTTCCTGCCGACAGTCGAACCCGGCGGCGACTTTGGGGATCGAGCTGCGTACGAATGGCGGCATATCCAGACACCAGTCGAGGTCGTCGTTGATCCTGCCGCGTTCGACGCGCCGGAGTACGCTCCGATGCGCGACGCAGGCGTCAACGCCGTACGGATTGAAGTGCCAGGCTGTGACGCTGACTTCGCAGCCTGCTCCATTCATCGTACCGACATCGCTGCAACAACGCTGGAGCACGTGATTGGTCTTCAGTACGGATTGATCGGCGTTAATCGGACGGATTCGCCGATTCGATTCGACGGTTTCGCACCGATCGCACCGGGCGAAGCGATCATCGCCCGCGCAGACGGTTCAGCCATCCTCCAAGCCTCTGCAACGGCGAGTTAGAACGAACCGTTACGCCGACGCCGTCGTTCCACGCCGCGGTGGCGTCTTCGCGCCAGAGGGGCAGCCCCTCGAAGCCAGACGCGATCGTACTACTTTAGGCCGAAAGTTCGCGCGATGTCGTTACGGGTTCAAGCAACCGCCGACGACCCAGCACACCAACAGCAGTAGCGACGCGAGACGGTGCTCGCGTCAGGAAGGGACTCGGGCCACAAGCGCCCCACCGCCCTCACGCAACCAAGCCCGTTCGATGAAGCGATCGTGTCGTACCGCCCACACTTGGCCTACCCAGGCTTGCTCCTTGATCCATCCTTGGATCGCTCACAACCAAGCGGTCCGTCTGGAGGCCATCTGTGCTCAACGCCAACGAAAGACCCCGCCGCTCATGCAACTTATTGGTGAGGCCGCCTCTTGGTTTCACTGACTGATTGCCAGCCATGTTCGAGGGCGATACATTATAACCAGACTCGGCGGGGCGAGTATGCAGCATCGCCTTTGCTAGCCCCCGAACGAACGAATGACACAAAGGAGCGTTACGATATGCCAGAACCAGAGACTTCGTCGCCGACCGACCCGCCAAGCGCCGAGCAAATCAAAAAAGCCATGAAAGCGTTCAAGAAGCGTCTCAAACTCAGTCGCCTCGACGACGAATCGAGTTTGGGGCATGGGCCGATGTCCAGCGGAAGAGAATCGGGCATCGTCGCGATCATGCCGCCCAATCAATACCCCAAAGCTGTCTGGGACGAACTCGTCGCGCGCGGACGGTTAAAATACTCCGGGCATGGGTTGTACGAAATCGTGGAACAGAAACCGTAGGGACGCGATCGCACAGAGGTGGCAATCGCTACCGGCTCGTGATTCCGATAGGTCGTCCCCTGTGTGACGGCAACAGGAATGCTTTGCACCGGTTACAAACCGGTGCCACACTGTTCGAAGGCGGCGTCACACTTCTTGACGTGACGCCTACGCTTTCACAATCTTCTTACGATTCGTCTTAACGTTCCCCGTCGCGTTTCGCGTATCGACGATCAGCTTCGCGTGCTTCACAAGCCACTCGTAGTCGTACGATGTATGATCTGTCGCGATCAGGACGCAGTCGTACGATTTCACAGACGCGGTTGTCAGCTTCTTACTCGTCATGTTAAGATTGTGGTCGCGCTGCTTTTGGGTCTTGGGCACGAACGGGTCGTTGTAATCGACCTTCGCACCGCGAGCTTGTAGCATCTCGATCAGCTCAATCGATGGCGACTCGCGGATGTCATCCACGTCCTTCTTATAGGCAAGACCAAGCACAAGAATCTTCGACCCGTTGATGGACTTTTTCTTCGAGTTCAGTGCATCCGCGACTTTCCCGATGACGTACTCCGGCATAGCCGTATTGATCTCGCCCGCAAGCTCGATAAACCGCGTGTTCATGTCGTACTGACGAGCCTTCCACGTCAGATAGAAGGGATCGATCGGAATGCAGTGCCCGCCCAGACCTGGTCCGGGATAAAATGGCTGAAAACCAAACGGCTTGGTCGCAGCCGCCCGCACCACTTCCCAGACGTCAATGCCCATCCGATCAAAGAGCACCTTCAACTCATTGATCATCGCAATGTTCACGCAGCGGTAGACGTTTTCAAGAATCTTCGCAGCCTCCGCAACCTCGCAACTCGTCACCGGAACCACTTTGGAGATCGCCGCACCATAAAGCGCGGAAGCAATTTTCATACTGGCGGGGTCGTGCCCGCCGACGACTTTCGCGATGGTCTCGGTCGAAAAGTCCTTGCGTCCCGGGTCTTCCCGCTCAGGCGAGAACGCCAGGAAGAAATCCTTGCC
Organism: Planctomycetota bacterium; assembly: GCA_024277835.1. Taxonomy (GTDB): domain Bacteria; phylum Planctomycetota; class Phycisphaerae; order UBA1845; family UBA1845; genus JAJRUK01. Next base: position 2,722 of record JAJRUK010000283.1, read on the forward strand.
CGCTTTCAGGCCCGTGGCCTCTAGAATAGGCTTGACCAGCTCTCGCGTGGTACCGGGGTATGTCGTACTTTCGAGACAAACAAGCTGGCCGCGCCGCAGGTGGTCCGCCACGAGGTGGGCGGTGTTCTCGACGTAGCTCATATCCGGTTCGCGCATTTTCGTGAGCGGTGTGGGGACGCAGATGAGAATCGCGTCGCACTCGCGCAGGCATTTCGGATCGCAGCTTGCTCGGAACTGACCCTCGCCGACCAGACGCTTGATGAGCGAATTCGGAACGTGCTTGATGTAGCTCTTGCCGCTGTTGAGCATCGTGACCTTGACCGGGTCGACGTCGAAACCGATGCACTCGAACCCGGCAGCGCAGAACGTCCGCGAGAGCGGCAACCCCACATAGCCAAGACCGATGATCCCCACCCGTGCGGTCCGCCGATCGACGGCGTCCTTCCACCGCTGAACTGTCAGAAGTGGCCCGCTCGTACCGGTCGCCTTTTTTTGGCCTGACTTCGCAGATTTTCCAGTTTTCGCCATTTGCTATTGCCTTACGTCAAAAGACCGCGACCGGATGCTCCGATCCAACTAACAGAACCGCGACCACAAAGAGGCCGTTCTACCCAGGAGTTATCGGGACCGGGCGAAACCCACTATAATGCCCCGACAAGGCCCGTGGCAAAACAGACCCGGTGAGAATCGAAAATCGTGTCCAAAAAGTATAACATCCCGCTCGCAAGACCCTTCGTGACCCAGGCGGAGATCGATGCCGTCGTATCCGTACTGAAAACGCCGACGCTGAGCCTTGGCCCGAGGGTGCCCGAGTTTGAGAACGCCCTGGCTGACTACTGTGGTACGAAGCACGCGATCGCCTGTTCGAGTGGAACGGCAGGTTTGCACATGATCGTGCGGGCAATGGGGATTGGCGCTGGTGACGAGGTCATCACGACGCCCTTTTCGTTCGTTGCGTCGGCGAATTGCATCCTGATGGAAGATGCGACGCCGGTCTTCGCCGACATCGACCCGGATACATGGAATATTGACCCGAAGGCAGTCAAGGCAGCCATCACGCCAAGGACGAAAGCAATCCTCCCCGTCGATGCATTTGGCCCAGTGGCAGAAATGAGTGCGATTCGCGCGATCGCTACCGAGAGCAAGTTGCGTGTGATCGAGGATTCCTGCGAGGCGTTGGGGACAGTTTACAACGGGTGTCGAGCAGGGTCGCTGGGGGATGCCGGAGTCTTCGGGTTTTATCCCAACAAGCAGATTACGACCGGTGAGGGCGGGATGGTCGTGACCGACGACGACGACATCGCAGAGCTTTGTCGGTCGCTTCGTAATCAGGGTCGAGAGGGCGGCGGGTGGCTGGCGCATCCGCGGATGGGTTTTAACTTCCGCATGAGCGACATCAACGCAGCCCTCGGCCTCACGCAAGTCTCCCGCATCGAGGAAATCATTGCCGAGCGAACCCGCGTTCATGAACTGTACACCCAGCGCCTCTCAAGCGAATCGCGCGTCGTCTTGCAGAAGGTCGAGGGCGATCAGGACGTCAGTTGGTTTGTGCTCGTCGTGCGACTGGCGGATCAGTACACCGCCAGCGATCGCAACGGAATTCTCTCATCGCTTTCCGAGATCGGGATTGGCTGTAGCAACTACTTCGCACCGATCCATCTTCAACCGTTCTACGTCGCGGAGTTCAATTTCAAACCCGGCGACTTCCCCATCTGCGAAGGTGTGGCGAGCCGAACGATCGCCCTGCCATTTCATCATGAGCTAACAGCCAATGATGTGGACACAATCTGCACCGAGCTAGAAAAACTCCTCTAACCCCCCGAGCCGCGTGGCTTTAGTCCGCGCAGACTTACGCGTTCCAGGGTGCCTCTGGCGGCTTGCCCGCCAGTGTTCTCGCGTACCGACTTGACCCGCTGCAATTTGGGGACATACACTCAGCAATACGTCTTACACTGCGACATCGGTGGAACCCGTTCTGGAGGGAAAGCTGTGCGAATTGCCGTTGGTCTTTGTCTTAGTTTCTTGTTCCAATCGGCGTCACTTGGCGGAACAGTGACGTTTGATCCGGACCCATTCCTCGATAGCAAGTACATCTGGGGGACTCAGGGCGGAGGCCCCTTCGTTGACGTGTGGGTGGAACCGGAAGCAATGCAGAACTTCCAATTCGTCCAACTCGTGATCGGGTCGGATTCCCTTCAGCTGCTGGGGTTCGAGTATTCGCCCGACTTTCTTGCCGCAGCGGGGCTAACCTCTCCAATCGTAGCCGATCCTATATTCTCCGATTGGACGTGGAGCTTCGCAGTCGGCGGGATGCTTCAATCACCCGTCGATCGAATATGGGTTGGAACTTTGGAATTCTTTGGAATCGGCGAAGGAGAGTACAGCATCGAAGTCGATGGGCAACGGGATGCAGGTTTTAGCCGAATAATGAACACTTCAGGCGAAAGCGAAGAGTTGAACGGATACGGACACGTCTTCCTCGGCGTCCCCGAACCCTCAACGCTCGCGCTACTTGCGATGGGGACGCTCACAATCCTGCGCCGACCATCACGCATCAAACCGCCGCTTCCACTCGGTTAGCGCGTTGAGCGCATCGAGCGGGGTGGTTTCGTTAGGATCGAGTTTGCGGAGTTCGTCGAGCAGTTCCGCACCGGGCGGGGTGAATAGCTCCATCTGGGGATCGTTCCGAGTCTTCTTACCCGATAGCTGCGGGGTTCGCGTTTCGCGCTCGAAACCGCGCTGCAACTCGTCCAAGACCTCTCGACTTCGCGCGATGACGCTCTTGGGAATCCCCGCGAGGCGGGCGACGTGGATTCCGTAGCTCTTACTCGCCCCGCCCTCGATGATCTTGTGCAGAAAAACAACGCCTTCGTCGCTGCCCGGAGACGCGGGATACTCCTTCACCGCGACGTTGTAATTCTTCACGTTTTTTAGAAGACCCGAAAGCTCGATTAGTTCATGATAATGCGTCGCGACGAGCGTTCGACAGTTGAGTTCATTGGCTAAGTATTCTGTAATTGCCCAGGCGAGCGAGAGTCCGTCAAACGTACTCGTCCCGCGACCCAGTTCATCGAGAACAATCAGCGAATCTTTCGTGGCGTTATGCAATATGTTCGCAGCCTCAGTCATCTCGACCATGAACGTCGACTGACCGCGCATGATCTCGTCGGCAGACCCCACCCGCGCGAAAATCCGATCCACCAGCGAAAAGACCATCGTCTTCGCCGGAACGTATGACCCGATTTGTCCCATGATCGTCAGCAGCGCGACCTGACGAATGTACGTGCTCTTCCCGGCCATGTTGGGTCCGGTGATGACGAATACGCGCGCGTCGGTGTCGTTCATGAGCGTATCGTTGGGCACGAAGCGATCGCCCAGCGTATGATCCAGCACCGGATGACGACCATCGACAATCTGAAGGGTGCCGTCCTCTGTCACTTCCGGTCGAACGTATCGCCGCTGCACCGCAAGCTCGGAAAGTCCGCAAACGCAGTCGAGTCGACCGATCGCATCAGCAACCCGCATCAGGGCGTCCATCCAACCCGCGACTTTCACCCGCAACTGCTCAAACAGCTTGTATTCCAGATCATTCGCGCGATCCTTGGCCGTCAAGACCTCGTCTTCGTACGTCTTCAACTCATCCGTAATGTAGCGCTCGGCTGCCTTGATCGTCTGCTTGCGAACGTACTCCGGCGGAACCTTCTCGCGAAAACCGTTGGGCACTTCAAGGTAATATCCAAACACACGATTGAAACCGCACTTGAGATTCCCGATCCCCGTCCGCTCGATCTCACGCTTTTGGTAATCGGCAAGCCACGTTTGACCATCACGACCAACCCCCCGCAACCGATCAAGCTCAGCCTCATACCCGTCCGCAATGAACCCGCCTTCTCGAACCGTCAGCGGCGGATCATCTTTAATCGCACGCCGTAACAAATCCGCAAGCTCCGTCTGCCCGGAAAGATCGCGAGCGATCCCCGCGAGCATGGACTTGTCATTTCGCCGAAGGTCTTCCGATACGGCGGGAAGCGCATCGAGCGTTCGCCCCAAAGCGCTCAAGTCACGCGGCGAACATCGACCGAGCGCCACCCGCGCAGCAATGCGTTCAACATCAGCCAGCGTTCGCAGCTTCTGACGAGTCCGACCGCGAACCAGTTCATCATCCACAAGCGACGCAATCGCGTCTTGTCGAAAGCGAATCTGCTCCGCGCTTCGCAGCGGTGTTCGTAACCACCGTCGAAGCATTCTCGCCCCGTGCGGATGAATCGTCCGATCGATCGCATGAAGAAGCGTCCCCTCGCGCGACGCGTGCCGTAACGTTCGGTCAATTTCAAGCGACCGCCAACTGCTATGGTCGATCGAAACAAAATCGCTCACCACGCGGCGATGAATCGACGAAATATGCGTGAGGGCTGTCTTTTGCGTCTCGTTGAGATACTGCACAACGCAACCCGCAGCCGATAGTGCAGGCGTGATCTCCTCGAACCCGAACCCCGAAAGTGTCGCGACATCAAAATGCTCCAGAAGCGACTTTTCCGCCTGAAACGCGGAAAATTCGTGCAAAGGTCGCCGCGACGCGGAGGTCTGACATGCTTCTTTCAGCACATCCGCGACCGCGCTCGCGTCGCCGTCGCGATCATCGTCAATCAACAGCTCAGCCGGCGCTGCCCGCACCAGTTCGTCAATCGCACGGTCCGCGGGAACATCAAAAACCTCAAACCGACCGCTCGCCAGCTCGACCAGCGCGATCCCGGCGATCCCCTTTCGGATGCAAACCGATGCCAGCAGGTTGTCACTCCGGTCGTCAAGAAGCGCCTCGTCGGTGAGCGTTCCCGCGGTGACAATGCGAACAACATCACGATCGACGACACCCTTGGCTTGCTTGGGGTCTTCGAGTTGCTCGGAAATCGCGACTTTGTACCCCGCTTTGACGAGTTTGCCGAGATAAGTGTCGAGCGCGTGGTAAGGAATCCCTGCGAGCGGAACGGGGTTGTTGCTGTTTTTGTTACGACTCGTTAGCGAGATGCCAAGCACGTTTGAGCAGGTGATCGCGTCATCCCAAAACGTCTCGTAAAAATCGCCCATGCGAAAAAGCAGCACGGCCTCGCCAACCTTCTGCTTTTGCTCGACATACTGCCGCATCGCGGGCGTAAGACTCTCCGCGGGAGGAAGCGTCCCCGTCTTTTTCAGGTCGCCGACGGGCGTTTTGGTTGTCTGTGATGCGCGTGGCAATCGATCCCTCAAATCTCAAATCAAAAACTTACCCGACCCGGACCACGATCATACACGAACCGCCAAGACTCGCGAAAGAGCCATGATTCTACGTCAAGAAGACGTTAGCTGCGGCTATCTCCGAACCGGCCAGAACCACCGCCAGGAACCGGCGTCCCACATTCTGGACAAATCCCCGAAACGTTCCCCGCGAGATTGTACTCGCAGTTTTGGCACAGGCCCTCCGGTTTGCGCTCGTCTTCAAGTTCCGCCCCTAGCCCCGCGCACACCATCAAGAAAATGACTATCGAAAGCAGCGAAGATGCGAAGAAAGGTAAGAACAGATGCAGGAGAATCACGCACGGAGAAACGGTTAGGAACAGCCACGTGCCAGTAGCGTCGAACGACTTGCGACGAAACACGATTGCGAAAACGGGGGCACAGACACCTCCAACACACGCTCCGAACCATCCCCCGAACATCGCGGAGAAAATGAGCCCTTCGGCGACGATACCCATGCCAGGTAACCCAAACGCAACAAAGCACGCGATAAAACCAAACCACCACCCCAATCCGATGCACAGCAAGACCGCACGCAGAACGCCCATACTTCATTCTATAAGACCTCAAGACGATTCGGTCCAGCAAGGAAGCCTTTTGCGACGGGGGGCCGAGCAGCTACAATGATCGCAATGTCAGAACCTCGCGAAAAAGTCGTCGTCGCCATGAGCGGCGGAGTCGATTCCAGCGTTGCTGCCTGTTTGCTTCAAGAGCAGGGCTACGACGTGGTCGGACTCTTTATGCGCGTCGGCGCTCCGGAATCTAAGGAAGAAAGTTCGCCCGATCAGAGCAGCGACCGTGAGGGAGCTGACGCGACAACCGTCCCCCCGTTACAACGAGAGATTCAGGGGGGGCAAGCGGAAGCTGGCTGTACTTCGATGCAAACCCAGACCGGCACTGCGACCCCGTCCGCCGAACATGCCCACGCGAGCGTGGGCATGCCACCCGGCGATGCTGATACCGCAAACGCACTAACCCCGATCGCTCCGCCAACTCGCGCGCATCAGGGATGCTGCAGCGCAAGCGACGCGGCGGATGCTCGCTACGTCGCGGGGTCGATGGGCGTTCCCTTTTACGCACTCAATTTCGCCGGCGATTTCAACGAAATCATGGACTACTTCGCTGACGAATATGTCAACGGACGAACACCCAACCCGTGCGTCGTCTGCAACCACAAACTGAAATTCGGCAAGCTCCTCGACTACGCGGACGCCGTCGGCGCGAAATACATCGCGACGGGTCACTACGCCCGCATCGAAGAAAAAAACGACCAGCGACGTCTTTGTCGCGGCGTCGATGACGGGAAGGATCAATCGTACGTACTGTTCGGACTGCGACAGGAAATCCTTGACCGAGTTCTCTTCCCGGTCGGCGATCTGACCAAAGACAAGGTCCGTAAGATCGCTGCGCGACTCAACCTGCCCAATCAGAATAAACCCGACTCCGTTGAAATCTGCTTCGTCCCTGATCGCGACTACGCCCGCGTCGTCAAACAGCGCCGCCCAGATGCATTCGCCGAGGGCGAGGTCGTTGATTCAGACGGTAAAGTCGTTGGCACACACAAAGGCATCGGTCACTATACCGTGGGTCAGCGTCGCGGACTTGGCATCGCCGCCGGTCACCCCATCTACGTCACGCAGCTCAATGTCCTACAAAACCAGGTTACCGTCGGCGAGGCGGACGAACTTCTCAGCTCAGCGCTCACGGCGAGCAAGGCGAACTTCCTCGTTGGCGACCTTTCCGAATCGTTCGACGCCCACGTCAAAATCCGCTACCTCCACAAGGCTGCCCCCGCGACCGTGCATGTTCTCGCCGATGGGAAAGTCCGCGTCGAGTTCCAACAGCCCCAGCGCGCCATCACGCCAGGCCAAGCGGTAGTCTTTTATGACGGCGACATTGTCCTCGGCGGCGCGTGGATTGACAGCGCTACCTCGTAAGACGCCCACGCCTCCACACAGCCAACCTGACGCGCTATTCGGGCGAATGGCCAGGGACAGGGGACACAAGGTCCGAGCTGCGAGAAATCGGACCGGATTATGTGTCACGGGCGAGCGAGAGGGCGGATTGAAACGATTAGAATATGATGATAAACGAGATTGACAGCACGAGGATGGTTCTTGCTTGAATCGGACGGGCTGTTTCGGTACGATGGGGGCTCAAGTTCGATTTGGGAGTACATTTACGGATCACGAAGCCCGTCGGGATCAGTGATTCCGATTTGAGGTTTGGAGATGGGGATGGGGAACAGTCAGTGGGCCAACCCGCCGGCCCGTGCAGCACAACCTTCGCAATCCCGACCTGCGCACACGCTTCGCCCAATGGGGTTCTCGCTCTTGAGCGCTGCAGCCCTCGCGCTGTTGGTCTGCTTCGTTAGTACCCCATCAGCCAAAGGACAGTACCACACCTACGGACAAATCGGGACAGAGCTTTCCACCGTAGAATCGACCTACCCGACGCTCGCCAAGCGGTTTGATCTTGGTAGCACGGCCCAAGGTCGAAGCATGTGGGCGCTCCACCTGACCAGCAATGTGAACACAGAACAGGACAAGCCTGAGTTTCGCTACATCTCGACGATGCACGGCGACGAAGTCATGGGCGTCGAGATGTGCATGAGGCTCATCGACTACCTCACGACGAATTATGGTACGGACTCGCGCGTTACGAACATCGTCGATTCGGTAGACTTGTGGATCGTTCCGTGCATGAACCCCGATGGCTTTGTGGTTGGAACGCGATCGAACGCCAATGGGGTCGATCTGAATCGTAATTTCCCCGACCCATTCACCAGCCCCAACAACACGACCGCCGGTCGCCAGCCGGAGACGGCCAACGTTATGAACTGGGCGTTCGGGCAATCGTTCATCCTGGCGGCGAACTATCACGGGGGTGCGCTCGTTGCGAACTACGCGTTCGACAACAATGCCTCCGGCATTAGCGTCTACACGCCCACACCCGACGATGATGTATTCATCGCTATCAGCGAGGAGTATTCGCGATACAACCTTCCCATGTGGAATAGCTCATCCTTCTTCCGCGGCATTACCAACGGTGCGGACTGGTACGCGATCAGCGGTGGTATGCAGGACTGGAGCTACCGCTACATGGGCACCAACGAAGTCACCATCGAGGTGAGCGAGCAAAAAACCCCGTCCCCGACGACGATCCCGGGCTTCTGGGACGATAATCGTGACTCAATGCTGGCGTATATCGAAATGAGCCTTATCGGTGTTCGTGGCTTGGTGACCGACGCCCAGACGGGCAACCCGGTCGACGCGCGCGTAACAGTCGTCGGGCGAAATCAGACCCTGAGCACGGACCCCGATGTCGGCGATTATCATCGGATGCTCCTTCCGGGAACGTATGATTTGACGTTTGAAGCGACCGGATACGACCCACAAACGGTAACTGGCGTTGTCGTCAACGCGGGGAATGC
>JAJRUK010000284.1 GCA_024277835.1 Planctomycetota bacterium
CCCGATATTCTTTACGTCTTTGAATGGTCGCCGCTTGGGGATGCCTTCCTCTCAGAAATGAAAAAACGGGTTCGACTCCTCGTCGGACAGATCGCCTCGCCGCTGCCGAACGATCGCACGTTCGCCGCATATGACGTCATGGTGTCATCGTACTCGCCGATTGTTGACCGGTTCAACGCGGGCGGATCGCGAGGCCTTTATCTTCCGCTTGCTTTCGACGCCCGGATCCTGGAAAAACTGAAACCCACCGAACCGGAATTCGACGTCACATTTATTGGGGGGTTCGCGCCGTCGCACCCGGATCGCGCGGCGTGGCTTGAAACCATCTTGGCGCGTGTCGATGTCGCCATCTTTGGTTATGGAATTGATCGCGTCCCGTCAGGGTCGCCCATCCATGACCACTACCGCGGGGAACTCTGGGCGTTGCCCATGTATGACGTACTACGCAGGTCGCGTATCACGCTGAACCTGCACGCGCAGATCGAGGTGGATGGCCACCTGTCGCGCCGGTTCGCCAACAACATGCGACTTTACGAAGCCACCGGTGTTGGGACGTGCCTCATTACGGAAGATCGCGAGAACCTGCACGATTTCTTTGAACCGAACGTCGAGGTGGCGACGTTTACGGACTTCGACGATTGCGCCGCCACGGTCGAACGCCTTCTCAAAGACGCGTCCTCACGCGAACGAATCGCCAGCGCTGGGCAGCAGCGAACGCTCGCCGAACACACCTATCCGCAGCGCATGTCCGAACTCGCCGAAACCTTGCGCGGGTTTGTCCGATAGCACGACGAAATCCTGAGGCCCAGTGTCGCCATCAACCAGCTGCGCGACCTGAATCCCGCTGCCAAACGACAAACTCGTACCCGACCTAACCTGTTGTATTGATAGGGGTAAGGCAGCATTGAAATCCCCGGCGATCCGTCAAAATCACAACCAATAGTCCGAGAATACTCGCCCCCTGTTTCGATCGTTATCGGACAGTTGCACACACCGCCGATGGACCTTAGCTGGCCCCCTCTTCCGTCCCCCCCCGCACTTAGGGGGGTTCGCAGCGTTACCTGAGTCTTAGGTGCCCAAAGGGAGTTGTCATCCAAAACAGAAGCGTCTAAAAGCCAACCACCTCTCATTCACGCTCAATACAGGCACCTTTATCGGGTTGCCGATACTCCATGTAAGGAGAACGTGCGCACCTGCGGAGACCGTGTGCAGGAAAAGCCCGCGCGCCCGGAAACAGGACATGACTGACGCGACCATCACACAGCCAGCCAAGCAGACGCGGAGGATACCGGTCTGCACGCCCAACCTCGATGGCAACGAGCGTAAGTACGTCCTCGATTGCATCGAGACAAATTGGGTCTCCTCGCTGGGAAGCTACCTGCCGCGCTTCGAGACGACGTTCTCGGGTCTTTGCGGTGCGGAGCACGGCGTCGCCTGCAGCAGCGGGACGGCCTAGATTCACCTCGCGCTCGAAGCGCTCAACATTGGACCCGGCGACGAAGTCATCATCCCATCGTTTACGCTCATCGTATCCGCCAACATGGTCTGCCTCACCGGAGCGACCCCGGTCCTCGCGGACGTTCGCCTCGACACATGGTGCATCGACCCCGCGAAGATCGAGGAAAAAATAACGCCGCGAACGAAAGCGATCATGGTCGTTCACATGTATGGGCAACCGTGCGACATGGATGCGATCCTTGCGATTGCGAACAGGCACAATCTCTCCGTCATCGAAGACGCAGCGCAGGCGCACGGCGCGACGTACAAAGGGCAGGTTGTCGGGGGCATTGGTGACGTCGGTGTTTTTAGTTTCTACGGGAACAAGATACTAACGACCGGCGAAGGCGGGATGCTCGTAACCAACAACGAACGAATCGCTGAGCGCGCAAGACTGCTTTGCAACCAGGCTTTCGAGAAAGAACGCTTTGTGCATAACCATGTCGGGTTTAACTATCGCATGACCAACGTTCAGGCAGCGATCGGACTCGCGCAGTGCGAAAAACTCGCGGAGAAGCTGGCACGTAAACGGGAAATCGCCTCAAACTATTTCGCCCTGCTTGGCGATCACCCTGACATTCAGCTTCCTGTCGCCGGAAACGACTGCGAACCGGTCTTTTGGATGTTTGGTGTTTTGTTGAAAGAATCGTTCGGACAATCGATGCCCAAGGTGCGCGAGAAACTCGCTGCGAAAGGCATCGAGACGCGAGCATTTTTTGTCCCGATGCACCGTCAACCGGTGTACCAAGGCTCGAATGGGCGTTGGCCTAACCTTTGCGGCGAGTATCCCGTTAGCGATGTGCTAGGAGAACGGGGATTCTATCTCCCGAGCGGTCTGGATGTTACGCGCGACGATCAGGAATGGATCGTCGCGTGTCTGCTGGAGTGCAAGCGATGACCTCCGCGACCGACATAGCACCGAATGATCCGGCGGCTTCTATGGAATCCGCCGGCGCGCCGTGCGGACTCGCGGACGCGGTCGCCACTGGAGAACTGGTCTCCGTACCGCCGCCGACCTCGCGAATAGGAAACCCGGACGTTTCGATTGTCCTCGCAACCTACAACGAACGCGAAAACATCTGCGACGTGATTCGCGGCATTTTTCAAAACGTCGCGGGTGACGTTGAGGTGATTGTCGTCGACGACGACTCTCCCGATGAGACTTGGAAGCTCGTCGAACAAATGGACGACGCACGCATTAAGCTTATTCGTCGCGTCTCTACGCGTGGCCTGGCTTCTGCGTTTAACCGAGGAATTATCGAATCGCGCGGGAATGTCGTTGGCTGGATGGATGCGGATACGACCATGCCGGTCGAACTTCTCGCGAAGATGATCGAGAAACTTTCGCAACACGACATCGCCGTCGGTTCGCGCTATGCAGAGGGCGGAAGCGACCATCGCCACTGGGTACGAACGACCGCCAGCCGACTTATCAATGGTTTCGCGGGCTTTGTCCTCGGATACGGGATCAAAGATTACGATAGCGGGTTCGTCGTGCTGCGGCGGAGCGTGTTTGATAAAGTGTCGATTATTCCGACGGGTTACGGGGCGTACTTTATGGAGTTTCTTTATACGTGTCGCCGGAAGGGGCTTAGCGTCGTCGAAGTGGGATACGGATTTACTGATCGAACGAAAGGTTACTCGAAATCTGCCCCCAGCGCGATCAAGTTTCTTTGGACGGGGGCGGGGTATGTCACGCGAATACTGATCGCTCGCCTTCGCCATATTGATTAGATATACGTGAAGCGAAAGTCTTTCCGAGCTGCGCCCGTGAGGAAGCGATGATTCTTAGGCGCTACGGACATCAAGAATGTCGCTCCCTTACGGTCGCAGCTTGGTTGGATCGAATACGGAATCCTGGAGAGTTTGCTGTTGACAACATCGACTACGAAAACTTGTGCGGCTGCCTCGATCCCGGCGACGTTCTCGCGCTGCGACGATCGCGGGTCGTTCGTCGAAGCGATCAACGCAGGCCCGTGGGAAACGGTCATTACAGGATCAATGAACGCAGGCGCAGTCATCGGAAATCACTACCACAAGCGCACGCGGATGTTCTTTTTCGTCCTGACCGGGCGTGCGATCGCGACGATCATCCATGTGGAAACCGGCGAGCGACGAGTGTGCGATGTGGAAGCACAACATGGTCTGCATCTTGAACCGGGTGAAGCTCACGCGATTCGTTTCGAGGCCAAGAGCACGTTCCTGCTGCTCAAATCGCAGCCCTATGATGAAAACGACCCGGATACGTTCGACTATCCCGTGCTTGAAGACACAACGAAGATAAACCGCGTTTAGTTCCATTTGAAACCCATGCAAGCGACCGAGTTCGACAAATTGGCAGCCTTTGAAGGATGGTACTGGTGGTACCGTGCCCAGCGTGCGAACGTGGTGGACGCGGTTCGCAGACTTCCGGTCCCACCCGAAGCAAAGGTACTCGACGCGGGTTGTGGAACTGGGCGAAATCTTGCTGCCATCGTAAAGGGCACGGAGGCGAACGCCTTCGGAATCGACGTTTCTCCGCGGGCAGCCTCGGTGTGGCGCGACGGAAACGAAACGCGATGCTGCCGTGCATCGACCAACGAGCTGCCCTATCCAGACGCAACCTTCGACGTCGTTACGTCGGTCGATGTCTTGCAGGAAAAAAGCGTTGACCCACGGCGATCGGTTCTGGAAATGTCACGCGTTCTTCGCACCGGCGGGCATCTGATTCTTCTCGCACCTGCGTACCAATGGATGCTTTCGCGACATGATCGAGCTGTTGAATCGGTCCGTCGGTTTGCGCGACGCGACCTGTCGTCGCTGGCGAGAAACGCTGGCCTCGCCGTCGAGAGCGCGACATATCGCTTTGGTCTGTTCTTCCCCGCGATCGCCGGAAAACGCATCCTGGACCAACTCTCGTCAAAGAGTACGCGCGATAACGCAACCTCTGATCTTGCGCCGATCCCGGGATGGGCAAACAGCGCGCTATCGTTGATGGCTCGCCTCGAACATAAGTTCGCACGCTACGTCTCTCTTCCATTCGGATCGACCGTGCTTCTGATCGCACGAAAGGGGGCGAAGTGAGTCTTTCCTCGTCGTGGCAATTTATCGGCGGGGTCAATGGGCCTTACTATCGCTTCTTTGATTGGTTGCGCATGGGTGTCAACCGGCGACTGGTCCGCTACCTCGCATCGCATCTGCCGAAAAGGGAAAAACGCGCCGCCTTCGTGCTAGAATCGGGTTGCGGACCGGCGTTTGCGACATCGCTTTTCGCGAAGGATGCCCGGGTACGTCGCGCGGTCTGTCTGGATATCGATGAGGCGGCGCTTCATGAAGCGAAACGCCGCGACCCAACTTGCTGCGCCGTCGTCGGTGACATGTGCAATATGCCCTTTCGCCCCGACTCGTTCGCGATGGTCTTTAGCAGCAGCACCGTCGAGCACCTCGACGCCCCGAAGGAGGCTGTGCAAGAGATGCACCGCGTTTGCAATCGCGACGGACGCGTCTTCGTCGGCGTGCCGTATCTATTCGGACCGCTTATGTTTCAACCGCTCATTCGCGGCACAACCATTGGCGAATGGTTGGGGCCAGTGTTTAGTCACCAACGACTCAGCGAACTGCTCACCTCGGCGGGGTTAACACCAATCGCGTCTATGCGCTACTTCCTTCGGTTTTTCATCGGAACGGTGGCTACGAAGCGCAGCGCGTCGACCATCGGAGAGGCGAGCGCATGACCGTTGCAATCACGATCACGATCGCCTTTCTACCCGTGTATCTGTTGATTCGCTTCGCGTTTGCGCGCCTGCCGCTGCATATCGACACCGGATTCTATGTTTCAAACAGCACCGTCGCGACGCGCAAGATCCGGTTCGCCAAAGGGTGGAACGCCCACTTCGCTGGTTGCAGCAAGGTCATCCCCGAGTTGTTCTACAGCGCCATCTATCTGTTGCACACGCGCCGAGCGGGCGACAATAACCTCGCTCGCTGGGGTTTCAAGCGGTGGTCGAGACTCTACGCCTCATTATTGAACTATGCGACCGCAATCGCTGTCGGTTACTTGGCCTTCCTTTTAAGCGATGGTGACTGGCGACTGTTCACCTGTGCGACGATCGTCTACGCGCTCCTGTCGAGTGAGCCGCATTGGGGCAGCTACTTTGAATGCGGAGAGCTATTCGAAAATCTTGCAAACGTCACCGCTATTCTATGTCTGATGGTCGGACTCGAACTCGGCGAGCTAGCGTGGTTCGGATACGCGGCGTTTGCTTGGTCATTCGCGACGTTTTTCGTCAAGCTCAGCTCCGCGATCGGATTCGTGGCGGTCTTTGGCGGATGTTCGATCCTCTACCCGACAACGATCCCCGCCATCCTGATTGGTGGTGGCGTTTCGACGTTGCTGTATCTGGCATGGCTCATCGTGAATGGCCAACACCCGATCGCGCTTGTTCGATCCTTGGTCGGACACGAATCGAGTTATGACCAGTGGCACGGTTCGTGGGGTATTCTTCATCGCTGGGTTGAAAAAGGGCGATGCCTTGCAAACGCCGCATGGCGAAACCCGATGATCCCCGCCCTTGCCGTCGCCGGAGCGATCTTCGCTGCGCCGAGCGAGCCGGTTTTTTGGCTCTTTGCGCTTGGGGTCACCGTTACCTATCTCGCTCAGGCGACGGACTGTCGGTATTACCTGCTGCCGCTAACGCCGATCATCGCCATCATCGCAGCGGCCGGGGTGACGATCATTATGTCGCTTGGACCAGCGGGCCTGTTGAACGCGGTCGGACTGGCTGTCATCTGGATAATCGCCGTGCCCGTTCGTGCGATGTGTTACTCAACCCAGCGGTTAAACGCATGGTGCTGGCAAGGCGGAATCAGCGATCGTGAAGCCTCGCAAAATCTTCTACTCGACGCCGCCGGGGATACGTTACGTGACATTTGCCGAGGCGAATCGCTCGCGGTCTATGGGCCGTTGAATCAGGCGCACGTTCTTGCGGGAGCGAGTTGGCCAACGCCGATCGTAACACCTGAATACTACTTGGACCACATTCACCCAACCTGGCAGCACGAGCACAACGTACGACTGATCGCGTCACCGCCGACGTGGCTGCTCGATACGGGGAACTGCCTGGACGCGAAGGCGCTGCGGACCGGGCTGGGATTGGACTATTGCTGCCGCTACCGATTTGGAAGCACGCTTCGACTTTACAAGCTCGCGACGATCTCAACCCCGATCCTGCCGATCGCGGATGTGGCGACCTACCGGATGCAGACGCGGGCGGAGCTTTTCGCGGAGGAAGTACGCACTGGCGATGAGTTTGTCGTGCATGATTTCGACGACAACGCGTATACGCAAGACGATTTTCTCGGCGACACAACCGCAGCCGCACTTTCCGAATTGCTGCAAGACTTGGCCGGACGCGGGTATCGCAAGCTTGCGGTCTACGGCGCAGGAAGATTCACACTACGTCACGCCGATCTCTATCGAAACTCGGATGCTCCGATCTCTGTCGTGCTCGACGACAACGGCGAGCTTGACGGCGGGACATGCGCAGAATGGCCCATCCGCTCGCTCGATAAGGTATCCCCCAACGACTTTGACGCCATCATCATCTCAACCGACCGATTCGCCCGGGCGATGGTCTGGCGCATCCGTCGAAAGTTTGGCCGCGACGTGCCGACCTTCACAATCGACGTGTAGTGCGCTGGCGCATACGCACTGGCGATCTAACCGAGCCGCGACTCTTTACTCCAACACGGGTCCGTGCATCATAACGACATGAATACCGCACCCGCCGAATTCGATCAAACACTCACAAACGCGATTGCTCCGTGGGGGCTTGCGCTGACCGCCTCGCAGATCGACCAACTCCGCACGCATTACACGATGATGATCGAAACGAATCGCGTGATGAACCTGACGCGCATCACCGACCCGATCGAAGCGGCCACAAAACACTACGCCGACTCGCTGGCCCTCGTCGCCTGCGCAAAGGAGCGAAACCTCGTCTTCGAGACCGTTTTAGATATTGGCACCGGGGCAGGGTTTCCAGCGATCCCGCTAGCGGTTGCTCGACCGGACTGGTCCATCACGGCGATCGACGGAACGAGAAAGAAAATCGACTTCGTCCGCCGCGTGGCGAGCGCGATAGGCCTATCCAACCTGCACTGCGAGCATGCAAACTCGACACAATGGGAAACAAACGAGACTTTCGACCTGGTAACAATGCGCGCCGTCGCGAACCCCGTCGAAGTCGGTCGACCCTTCGTCGCCCAAAACGGGCGCATCGCCCATTACACCGGGAAAATCAACG
>JAJRUK010000285.1 GCA_024277835.1 Planctomycetota bacterium
CATCGCCGAGTGGTTCATACGTGATACGATAATACCCGGCTGGCTCGGGGCCTTCCAGTATGAAACCTCGACGCATCGGTCGATTCAAATACACCGATTTTGTCTCCCCGTCCGGTCGTCGCAATCGCAACACACCCGTTTCCGGATCAAAATCGTCCGCGGGCCGCGGCAGGCGAAAATCCACGACGGACTGATACGCTGTCAGACGCACAGAGTCGCCAGCCACCCGAGCATCCGGGTCTTGTGAAAAGGTCTGCGTCGCAAGCCACTGGCCACCGATCTGAACATAGTCCTTCCCGCCCCGCTGCCGAAAAGCATCGACGCGAACCTCAACGACGTCACCCGCCGCTACTCCCTTGAACGTATGTGAAAAGTTGAAATGACCGGTCGGATCAGCGATCGCCTCGGTCCGGGTCTCGCCAATCGTCGCAACGCAATAATCAGCCACGCCTCCGGGCGATACGAAGTGATTCATCCCGTCGTGCAAGACGAAGTCGAATTCGACCGTCTCGCCGACGTGAACCTTCTGAGCTTTCGCCGCCGACCATCGGTTGCCAACCGGTCGAGGTCCGGTACTCGTCGCAAGCGACCCCTGCACGCACCCCCCCGCTACAACAGCAACCCCAACCGCGCTAACCCAACCAACCGTTGCCATCATCCACGTTTTGAACGACGCCATAAACACCGCCCTTACGAAACCGCCGCTGTCGCCCGCTTCTTGCGCTTCGGCGAAGTGGTCCGTTTATGAAGGTGCTCGATTGACGGAAGATGCTTCCCCGTCTTCTGGTTGTAGTGTTCTTCGACCTGTACCGGATGCGTGAAAAGATGATCGTACCCGTAGTCGCCACCGGTATAATCGCACTCGCCAGCTTCGTACTCTCGGCAGATCATGGGTCTGGTCTCGTAGACCTGACACATGCTGTTTAACCCGAGATTCTTGCAGCGCGTTTGAAACTGAATGTACCAGTCGCCCTCTTCAACGAAAACGATGACCCCGTCGTGCATGAGGTACCACCGCATGTCGTCGTAGTCCTTGGCGGACTTGGGTTTATC
Organism: Planctomycetota bacterium; assembly: GCA_024277835.1. GTDB lineage: Bacteria > Planctomycetota > Phycisphaerae > UBA1845 > UBA1845 > JAJRUK01. The sequence goes on from JAJRUK010000285.1 coordinate 1,054, forward strand.
CAGCGGAATAGCTACGTACCGGCAACAAGCAGCCGTACAGTGGTCACAGGCGCATGATCCCATCGCGATCTCATCCTTTAAGGTCGTAAGGGTTAGAAAACTCTTGCAAACCCCGGCTCGCCCGCGATTATAGCGGCAGTGTAGCTACGCGGTCAATTCGACCGGCGATACCAGCGAGCGACGTGAGCATGAGAATCATCGGCGGACAGTGGAAATCAAGGCGCATCGACAGGCCCGACTCGCCCGCGACGCGCCCCGTCCCAGACCGCGTCAAAGAGTCAATCTTCAATATGCTCGGTAACCATTACGACTGCCTGGGCGAGCTTCCCCCGATTCGTGTGGCGGACGTCTTTGCGGGCGGCGGATCGATGGGCCTGGAGGCGCTCTCGCGAGGCGCTTCTCACTGCACCTTTTTCGAGCGCGATCGCGCAGCTCTGTCCGTTCTCAGGAAAAACCTGATCGCGCTCGACGCCAAACAGGCGGCGACGATCATCTCGCGCGACGCATGGCGCGACGTCGCGACGCTCACCGGAGACAACAGCCCCGAGTTGATCTTCTTAGACCCGCCCTATAGCGAAGCCCGCGACGTGTCGCCCCAAGGCGGCATCTGGACTTTTCTCGAAGGCTTGCGAGAGTCAGTGTGTGCTGGTTGTCTTACCGTGCTCCATCATCCAAAGAAGGTCGATTTCTCCAGTGTCGATGTGGAGTCGTGGCGCATCAAGGATCAGCGAAAAATTGGCTCCAACGGTCTAACGGTTTTTATCCATGAAGTTCCCAACTGACAGCGCATTCCAAGCAGCCACGGCTGTGATGAAGACGCTTAACGATCGCAGTTTCCGCGCGCTTCTTGCTGGCGGGTGCGTGCGGGATATGCTCCTTTCCCGAACGCCCAAGGACTACGACGTCGCCACCAATGCAACACCGGATGAAGTTCGCGAACTCTTTCCAAAGGCGCGTTTGGTCGGCGCAAAGTTCGGTGTGGTCTTGGTCCGTCGCAAGAGTCACGACATTGAGGTCGCTACGTTCAGAACGGACGGCGTCTACACGGACGGCAGGCACCCCGACGAGGTGACGTTCGGCTCGGAAGAAGACGACGCCCGCCGTCGAGATTTCACGATCAATGGGCTTTTTCTCGACCCGACAACGGGCGAGATCATCGACTACGTCGGCGGCAGGGACGATATCGAGGCTAGTGTGCTGCGGACGATTGGGAACGCGAACGAACGATTTGCCGAAGATTACCTTCGTCTTCTTCGCGCCCCGCGCTTCGCCGCAAGACTCAGCTTTACGATTGAAGAATCGACCCGCGACGCAATCACGAAGCTAGCCGCGAATCTGTCGCACATCAGCCCCGAACGCATCTGGATCGAGCTGGAGGAATTGATCACATTACCCTCGCGCCAACGTGGGTTCCGGTGGCTGGTCGAGCTGGGACTGCATCAACACTTATCGCCGAATCTATCTCTGATAGAAAAGCAATGCGAACACATCGCCGTCGTCCTCGGCGAATGCACCGGCGACACCATCGATCCAGCCCTCGCAATGGCAGCCCTTCTTGGCGGTCTTTCACGGCCTGCCGCGCGAATGGTGTGTCGATCCCTTCGTCTGAGTAATCGCGTGACCGACGACACGCTCTGGCTGCTCACTTCGCTCGCGCCGGCGCGCGAATCGACGACCCTTGAACTTGCGGATTTCAAATTGCTCATGGCCCATCGCGCGTGGCCAATGCTTACGGAGCTGCTACGAGCAGAGCTGATCGCAGAAGACGCCGATTTGTCGCCCTACCAAGAACTATCAAAACGCGCAAGCACAATCCCCGAGAGTGCCGTCGCCCCACCACCTCTTCTTCCCGGCGCGATGCTCATCGAGATGGGCGTTACCCCCGGACCGAAATTTGGCGATGTGCTAAATGCGGTCTACCGCGCTCAACTCAACAAGGAAATCGAGACCCCCACAGAAGCGCAGGCGCTTGCCCGGTCGCTCCTGCATCAGGCGAAGTAGTCGTCCCCGCGGCGTTCGAGAATACGCGCCGGACAAACTCCGAACCGCAATCCGTAATTCAAAGTGAGGTTGAACGAAACGAGCTTTGGCGAAATGGTGGTCGCGCGCTAGCTGCGCATCGCTGCGATCCGATCCCCGACCGGGAGGACGCGAGAAACACGAAGCCCAAAGTTTTCCCCAACCTTGACCGCCTGACCCGTTCCGATCGGTTCGCCGCCGATACTCAGCGTCAACTCCGTCTCGGCTGATACGTCAAACTCAAGAATCGTTCCAACCGTGATCTTCAAGATCGCCTCGAGCGGGATGTCGCGTTCCGCGAGCTTCACCGCCACGGGAACTGTGAGCGAAAGAATTCGCTGGACTTCGCGAGGTCGATCCGAAGCGGGCGGCGCGGGACCGCGACGACTTGGGCGCGGTGGCGGAATCCGAAACAGTTCATCAAGTGTGTTCTGTGGTGCTGCCATATCATCTCTGCCGCCGCGCGTACCCGTTTCCCGTCGTTTATCTATCGACCAACGAGGAATACCCGCTTAATTGAGCGAAATCGGCAAGAAAACAGGAAAATCCTGCGCCTCGCGAGGGGCGCCGATGGAAGGCCAGAAACCGTGTCCAGACTACTCGAAACGCCGAACAATCACGCAGGCGTTATGTCCGCCAAAACCAAACGAGTTGCTCAGCGTGACGCGGATTTTGCGGTCTTGCGGTGTGTGTGGACAATAGTTCAGATCACACCCTTCCCCCGGCTCATCGAGGTTGATCGTTGGCGGAACCACACCGTTTTGCGCAGCCCGGACGCAAGCGATTAGCTCTAACCCGCCGCTTGCACCCAGCGAGTGACCGATCGCGCTCTTGGTGCTGCTGACGACGAGTTGTTTGGACAAATCCCCGAAAACGCGCTTAATCGCAACCGTTTCGGCAAGGTCGCCCAACGGCGTACTCGTTCCATGTGCGTTGATATAATCCACGTCACTCGCCGCTACTCCGGCATCGCTCAAGGCGTCATGCATGGCGGTCGCCGCACCGTCACCGCTCTCGGAAGGTTGTGTGATGTGCTCTGCGTCGGACGACGCGGCAAAACCAACGAGTTCCCCAAGAATCTCGACACCGCGTTTCTTCGCGTGCTCCAACTCCTCAAGAACAACCGCTCCCGCACCCTCCGCAAGCACAAAACCATCCCGATCCTTATCGAAAGGTCGACTCGCCCGTTGAGGATCGTCGTTGCGCTTGCTCAGCGCCTTCATCGAAGCAAACGCAGCCGTCGCAAGAGGCGTCAGGGCAGCTTCAGACCCGCCGGTCAGCACCATGTCCGCATCCCCGCGACGAATGAGATCAAGCGCAACCCCCATCGCATGCGTCGCCGATGCACAAGCGCTACTGACCGAGCTACTGTTGCCCTTCGCGCCGTACGCAATCGAAATATTTCCCGCGGCAGCGTTGACCATCAGCTTGGGAATCGTAAAGGCGGAGACCTTGCTCGGCCCCTTGGTCATCAAGCGAGCCGCCTGCTGTTCAAGCTCGATCATGCCGCCAATGCCGGAACCGAAGATCACGGACACGCGCGCAGGATCGAGCGAAGACACGTCATACGACGTCATCTTCGTCGCCTCCGCCATCGCCACCATCGCAAGCTGAGAGTAGCGATCCAATCGCTTGATCAGCTTGCGATCAAGGTACGTGTCGGCCTTGAAGTTCGGTATCTCGCCGCCGAAATGAGTGTCGTGTTCGCTATGGTCGAATAGCGTAATGGGTCCAATACCACTCTTGCCTTCGAGCAGGGAATCCCAATAGAGATCAATGCCCACACCAAACGGCGTGACCGCACCCATCCCCGTAATGACCACACGCTTTCGGCTCATAGCGATACTCGCCGGAACGGCTTACGACTTGACGGAGAGATTCTTCTGAATGTACTCGATGGCGTGACCGACCGTCGCCAGCTTTTCCGCCTCCTCATCAGGAATCGTCAGATCGAACTCGTCTTCAAGCTCCATCACCAGCTCAACAATATCCAGTGAGTCAGCGTTTAAGTCGTTTACGAACGAAGTCGCAGGTGTAATCTCAGCCTTGTCGACGCTCAATTGCTCGCTGACAATCTGGATGACCTTGTCTTTAATTTCTTCAGCAGAAGCCACTACCGGAACCTCCAGAGTAACAAAATCTCATCCGATACCCGATGACCGCCAATCGACAAATGACTGGCGACAGCGGGAATCCTATCCCCAGCCAACCCATTTCGCAAACCCCCCCGACCACAATCTTGCCGAACCCACGGCAGCCCCCCCGAAACCTACGTATTTAGCCCCCCGTCGATCACCAAAACCTGCCCCGTAATATACCCAGCGTCGTCGCTCGCCAGGAACGCGACCGCCTTGGCGACTTCCTCGACCTGCCCAAATCTCGCCAGCGGAATCATCTTTTTCGCCCCCGCTTTCAGCTCTTCGGGCAGCCCGGACGTCATATCCGTCTCGATAAAACCCGGCGCAACGACGTTGCACGTGATTTTTCGCTTTCCGAACTCCTTCGCGATCGATTTCGTGAAACCGCTCACCGCAGCCTTGCTGGCGGCATAGTTCGCCTGCCCAGCGTTCCCGAATTCCCCAGAAACGCTGCCGACGTTCACAATCCGCCCGAATCGCTGCCGCACCATCAAGCGACTCACCGCCCGCGTCAGCCAAAAAACAGACCGCAGATTCGTCGTGAGCACATCATCGAACTGATCGTCGTTCATGCTCATCATCAGGCCGTCGCGAGTGATCCCCGCGTTGTTCACCAGAATGTCGACCCGCTCGTATTTGCCGGAGACATCTTCGATTAACGGCTCAACCGCCTCTCGCTGGCTGACATCAAACACCCGAGGATCGATCGTCCCGCTCAGCTCTCGCGTTTTCGCCTCAGCGGCAAGCTCAGCAAGCGGCCCTTCGCTCCGCGCGCATGCGACAACTGTCGCGCCGCGACTGGCAAGCTCAAGGCAAATCCCGCGCCCAATCCCGCGACTCGCACCCGTTACGATGGCTATCCGATCCTTCATTCTCGATTCCTCTCGCGTACTTGCTGGTTACCCCGCAGCCGTCGGCGCTGCCGAAGAGAGTGACTCCGCCTTACTGATATTGGTGATCGATTGCTTTCGGTCGATTTTTCGCATCAACCCCGTCAGCACGCGCCCGGGGCCAATCTCTATGAAATCGCCGACGCCATCCGCGATCAACGCAGCCACACACCTTTCCCAAAGGACAGGGTGCGTGACCTGCTTGCACAGCGTTGAACGAATGCTGTCGGCGTCGCCATGATAGTCCACGTTGACGTTTGAAATCACTTTCGCCTTCGGCACCTCAAACGCCGCCTTCGCGAGAACAGACGAAAGACCCTCAGCGGCTGATTGCATAAAGGGCGAATGAAACGCCCCCGCCACCGCCAGCGAAATCGCCCGACACCCCGACTCCTCAGCCGCCGCCACTGCACGCTCGCACGCACTTTTCGCACCAGCGATCACAATCTGCCCCGGACAATTAAAATTCGCCTCGCCGAGCACTTCGCCCTGCGACGCTTCTTCACAAATCTTACGAGCTTTTTCCGCGTCCGCGCCGATCAGCGACACCATCCCGCTGGGACTCGCAACCGCCGCCGCCTGCATCAATTCGCCACGGCGACGCACGACCTCTACCGCATCACGAAAGCTGATCGCACCGGCAGCGTAGAGCGCGGTGTACTCGCCCAGGCTCAAACCGCCCATGTGCGAGAACCGCGCACGATCCGCACCCGCCTCAAGAAACGCTTCCCAGATGGCAACGCTTGTCACGAAAATCGCAGGTTGTTGAACGTCGGTCCGCTCAAGCTTCTCCGCAGGCCCCTCAAAGCAGACCGCGGCAATATCGACTCCGAGCACCTCGCTCGCCTGCGCGTAGATTTCGCGAGCGCGCGCACTGGCGTCGAAAATACCCTTGCCCATCCCGACCGACTGAGCACCCTGACCTGGAAATATAACCGCCGTTTTTTTCATGACCCTAATGTCCCGATTCCCATCCTTGTTGGCTTGCGCCGACCAATTCTCAGTGTATTACAGCTCAATAACCATCGAACCCCACGTCAGACCCGCACCAATCGCAAGCAGCATAACCTTATCACCCGACGCAACCCGCCCCTCGCGCCACACTTCATCCAGCGTAATCGGAACCGACGCCGCCGACGTATTCCCGTATCGTTCTATATTTACGGCGATTTTTTCCGCAGGAAGACCCAACCGCTCCCGCGCCGCTTCGATAATCCGAAGATTCGACTGATGCGGGATCACCATTTTCAGATCGTCCGGCGACAAACCCGTCTTTTCCATCGCTTCGTCGATCAAGCTCGCCATTTTCACCACCGCAAACTTAAAGACATCTCGCCCTTTCATCTGCATATAGTGCATGCGCTCTGACACCGTCGTCTTAGACGACGGCAGCGTCGCCCCACCCGCCGGAATCCAGATGTGCTTCGCCTTGCTCCCGTCGCAACCGAGTGTCGCGTGCAGAATCCCCTGCCCCTCTCGCTCAGCCTTGGACATAACGACAGCCCCCGCGCCGTCGCCCATCAGAATGCAAACGCCGCGCTCCTCGTAATCCAAAAAGCGTGACAGCGTCTCGGCTCCAATGACAAGGATGTTCTTAGCCATCCCCGCTTGAATCTGACCGGCTGCGACCCAGCACGCATGAAGAAAACCTGAACAGGCAGCCCCAATGTCAAACGCAGCAGCATTCGTGCAACCGAGGCGATGTTGCACAAAAGCAGCCGTCGATGGAAAAGGATGATCGGGTGTAGCCGTCGCGAGGATGATGACGTCTATGTCTTCCGGCGACAGTCCGGCGTCTTTGATCGCCGCCTCGCCCGCCCGCGCCGACAGCACGGAGGTATTCTCATCCTTGCTCGCCCGCCGCCTCGCGTGAATCCCGGTTCGTGACGCGATCCACTCGTCAGACGTATCAAGAATCTTCTCGAAGTAGTCGTTTGTAAGAATTTCTTCCGGAAGATAGGAACCCGTACCCGCGAAACGAATCGGAATGAAGTTGCTCATAAGCACATGCCCAATCGAAAAGTCTATGCCGCGCTGGCAGCTTCCCCTAGTCGTTCCGTAATCGCTTCCACAAACTTTTGCTCGACAAATCGCCCGGCTGCCTTCACCGCGTTGCAGATCGCTACTTCGTTACTTCGACCGTGACAGATGATGCAAACGCCGTTAATCCCAAGCAGCGGCGCTCCGCCGTAGCGACTATAATCGTGTCGCTGACGCACCGCGTCCAGCCCCCGCGAAAATCGCTCGGTAAGTTCCGGCGATTCGTCTTCAAACTCGCGCTCGATCGTCGCAAAAAGTCCCTCAGCAAGCCCCTCGACGAATTTTAGCACAATATTGCCAACGAACCCGTCGCAGACCGCGACATCGCAACGATTCAGAAAAAGCTCGCGACCCTCAGCGTTCCCAACGAAATTCAGCAACGGATCAGCGGACAAGAGTGCATGAGCTTCCTTCACGAGACCCGTCCCTTTTCCGCTTTCCTCGCCGATCGAAAGCATCGCAGCACGAGGGTTCGCAATACCCAGGACGCGCTCCGCATAGAGCGAGGCCATCACGGCGTATTCGTAAAGGTGTCGCGCTTTTGCCTGAATGTTCGCACCCACGTCGCAAAGCACAAAAGGCCCATGAAACGAAGGAATAGCAACCGCGATACCGGGTCGGGAAACACTCGGCAACGATCTTAACCGAAGCTGACACGCCGCGGCACAAGCACCAGTATTGCCCGCACTCAAGACCGCATCGACTTCACCGTTGGCGGCAAGCTCGACCATCCGCGCAAGCGACGAATCGCGTTTTTGTTTGATCGCTTCGACGGGAGCTTCGTCCATGGCCACGACTTGTGTGGTGTGAACGATGCGGATGCGTTTTATAACTTCGTTCGCATCCGCAGTTTCGAGTTCGTTTGCAATCTGACCCTCGTCACCGACGAGCGTGAGATCAAGATCATCCGCGTCACGAAGCGCCATTACCGCACCGCGCACAGCCGCCCGCGGAGCGAAGTCGCCCCCCATCGCGTCCACCGCAACCCGAATGCTCATTACGTATCGTCTCGACCGCCGACCGGCAGCGTCAACTTCGCACTGACGTACCCGCACCCGGCGCAGGCGGCGTGCGGAAGTTTGCTCTTGCCGCACTTGGGGCAAGCGCAAAGGTTCGTCGCTTTCAGGGCATGATGCGCACGGCGTGTCCGCGTGCGGGTCTTCGATATTTTCTTTGTGGGAAGCATGCAAGTTCCTCGATTTTCGTTCAGCCAGGCTGCAAACCACCGCAATGGGTTTCTGGCAGCGCAAACGCGCCCCCAAACCGCACCCGAGCAAAGTTTCGATCCTCAATCCAAGCCCCACACAATAAACCCACCCGCGCCGCCTGTCAAGAATCCAAACTACCCAAACTCACAGGGAGTGAACTTCCGGGTGCCATGGCCAAACGAAACGCCGCCATGCGGTTCGTTCGCTACAGGGCGAGGCAACCACAGTCGCGCACAACTATGGCGGCGCTCGCTACTGCGAGCTTGGCCATGGCACCAAATCAGCCCCCCGACCGATAAATAACCGCCGTTGAGGCCCCAGGAGTGATGAATTGACTCATTGTGCCACTTCGTGTATAATGCTTGTGCCCAAGCTCTTGGGGCAATGCTAAAGAGCTTGATTTTGATTGGCATTAACAGCTTTGGCGGGTGCCCCCACGTTTTAACACGTCCCTCCCTCACGATTTAACCTCACTGGAAGTGATATCTCTGTATGAATTTTGAAGACCTGCGACTTGATAAGTCGCTACTGGAAGCGGTGCAGACCGCTGGCTACGAAACCCCTACGCCTATTCAGGCGGAGGTTATCCCTCTTGTCCTTGACGGCAAGGATGTCCTTGGCTGTGCTCAGACGGGCACGGGCAAGACGGCTGCGTTTGCGCTGCCGATTTTGCAGCGGCTGGGCGACGCGCCGCCACCGCAACACAGGAACAATAACAATCGCAACAACAATGGGAAAAATCGACCTCGACCCCCAGCCAGAAAAGTGCGATGCCTGGTCATTGCTCCCACGCGCGAGCTGGCCCTTCAGATCGCGGATAGCTTTGGCACGTATGGGAAATTCGGGCGATTGAAGCACACGGCTGTCTTTGGCGGCGTGAACAAGAACCCTCAGTTCCGCACGTTGCGTGCTGGCGTTGATATTCTCGTGGCGACGCCGGGTCGCCTGTTGGATCACATGGCTGACGGTGCGGTCTCGCTCGATGCGGTCGAAATCCTCGTACTCGACGAGGCGGATCGCATGTTGGACATGGGATTCATGCCCGACATCAAGCGAATTCTCGCCCAGGTTCCCAACAAACGGCAAACGCTTTTACTCTCTGCCACGATGCCGACACCGATCCGAAAACTCGCCAATGTCATTTTGAACAAACCCGTTTCGGTTGAGGTCGCCAGAGTTTCCGCACCGGCGGAGGCTGTGGATCATTGGTCCTATCTCGTGGAGAAGTCTGGTAAGCCAGCCCTGTTGGCAGCCTTCCTTGACCACACACCCTACTCGCGGGCATTGGTCTTTACGCGCACCAAGTACGGTGCGGACAAGGTTGTTCGTCATTTGAGTCGTGCAGGCGTCTCCGCTGACGCCATTCATGGCAATAAGAGTCAAAACGCTCGGACCCGCGCACTTGCAGCGTTTAAAGCGGGGAAGACGTCTGTCCTTGTGGCGACAGACATTGCCGCGCGTGGGCTGGACATTGACGACATCTCGCACGTCATCAATTACGACCTGACGACGGAACCAGAGACGTACGTGCATCGCATCGGTCGAACGGGCCGCGCGGGTGCATCGGGGACAGCAATCTCCTTTGTCAGTAGCGAAGACCACGGCAGCCTCCGCGATATTGAGCGTCTGCTTCGAACCGAATTGCAGTCGGCGGAAGATTTCCCGGGTTACGTCGCAGCCGATGCGGTCGCACCACGTTCCGGTGGCAAATCGCGCAGCTCGAATAACAACCGCAACCATCATGGTGGCAACGACGGCGGCGACGATCGCTTCGGACGAAGGAACGGCGGCAGTGGTCGGCGTACCCGCAGTCGCCCCCGTAGCGGGGGCGGTGGTGGAAGTCGGGGTCGGCGCGGTGGCCCGCGTAGCGCATCTGCAAAAAGCTGAGAACCGAATTCGGGCGGCGTGGCATGGTCAACGCTTGCGTGGCCATGCTCGCCGGACGTATCGTCGACCGTCACATGCCCACGCAAGCGTGGGCATGCCACACTATTTCAACAGGTTCCTATCCCAGACCGGCGGATGGACACAACTTCGCGATCGTGCAGTTTTCGCAATCAGGCTTTCTGGCTGGGCATACTTTCCGACCGTGCCAGATCAATGCATGTGAGAAGAACGTCCATTCGTCTTGTGGGATGACTTCCATCAGGTCGTTTTCGATCTTCACCGCGTCTTTGGTGTCCTTGCTCGTCCACGTCAGGGCTAGCAGGGTAGCCAATCGTCCGACGTGCGTATCGACAACAACGCCGACGTTTTCCCCGAAGGCTGTTCCCAGAACCACATTTGCGGTCTTGCGAGCAACGCCGGGCAGTGACACGAGGTCGTCCATGTTCGCGGGTACTTTTCCGCCGAATTCGTCAGCGATCTTTCGAGCTGCGCCTTGTATGCTCTTCGCTTTCTGACGAAAAAAACCCGTCGAGTGGATGACTTCCTCAACGTCTTCGACCGGGGCGCTCGCGAGCGCCTTTGGCGTCTTGTACTTTTTGAAAAGACCCGGCGTGACTTTGTTGATCGTTTCATCCGTGGACTGCGCCGATAGAATCGTCGCGATCAGCAGTTGAAAGGCGTCCTTATGGATCAGTGCACAGTCGGCGTCGCCATATTGCTTGTGCAATCCCGCCAGAATCCTTTTCGCCCGCTTCTTGCGATCTGCCACTGATTCGCCGGTATCAATACGAGGCGTCGCAGTCTTTTTTTTGCTTGCTTTATTGGTTTTCTTCATTCTGAATTCGCTATTTTGAACTCCCCCTCGACCCATCGAATGTGCCCGTCTTCAAAAACGTCTTTCTTCCAGATAGGCACTTCCTGTTTCAACGTGTCGATTAGCCAGCGACTTGCATCAAACGCCTCTTTGCGATGGCCAAATGCGACCGCGATCATCACCGATATTTCACCCGGTGGGACCGGCCCGGTTCGATGAACAATCGCAACCTTGCCAGGCCCCCATCGTTCGATGGCAAGCGTCGCGAGTTTTTCGATCTGCTTCTGCGCCATGGACTCGTGCGACTCGTACTCGAGTCGAACAAGCTCGCCATGTTCGGCGTCGTTTTCACCGCGCGTCGCGCCCTCAAAGGTAACGAGTCCGCCGAATCGAGGATCGCCTCCGACAAACTCGCGCACTTTCTCACTGTTGATCGGGCGAGCGGTCAGTTCGGTGTGAACGCTCTCCTGCGAACCACCGGATACCGGCGGAATGACTGCCACCTTATCCCCGTCGCAAAGCTCAGTTTCATCCGTGGCGAATTCGTCGTTGACGGCGAAGCGAACCGTCGAAAGCATAGGAGCGAGTCGGTCGAAGCGTTCCACAAGAATGCGCTTCACGTCAGCAATCGTCGCGGGCACAGAGAGCTTGACTTCGCAAGACTCAACGCCCGCAAAGTCCTGCGCCGGACCTAGCATTAAGATGTTGACGGTAATGGGTTCCACGCGGGGTACTCTGGGAATGTGTCACGAATCACCAGCGACAACCTGCTACCGCAGGAACGACTTGCCCACCAATCTGCGAATCGAAGAAATCTGTCCTGCGTGAAAAGCTTCGTGGCGATTGAGGTGCGCGATGGCTCCGCCTTTCGTGCGGTAGTGCGGATGAATCGACGTTCCATCCCCTGCAAAAGCTGGCTGAGCGAGAACATCGTCAGGAATCTCAGCGATCGCGGCCAGTGTTCGTTTGTGCATATCGTCCATCGTCGAACGAACGACATCGACTGGAGGATAATCGTGCTCAACCGCTGACTTCACCGGCGAACCAATGGGGAAATGCGACGTAAACTTCACGTCGAGTGTCGCAGGTTGACCCAACACGCGATTGAACACAAGCAAATCCTGGGCACACGCGAGATGACCGCAAAGCCACAACGCATGGGCCATCCCGCCGGCGGGCTGAAATGTCCAGTCGTCGCCGTCGAAATCTGCCAGCAACTTCAACGTCCAGTCGCGCGTGCCTTCAAGATGATCGATCAACAATTCGTTTTGCGTCATGCGTCTATCCTCTTGTGAAGTTATTCAATCGTTAGTGTTGGTTGATCCGCGAGCCTTTCGATTTTTAGACTAATCTGTTTCGCCGCATTTTGGACCACCAGGTTGATCGCTTCGCTGACGTGGTCGGGC
>JAJRUK010000286.1 GCA_024277835.1 Planctomycetota bacterium
CCTCTACCGCTGAACGAAAAAACGACGACGAGCGCGGCGAGAATACTAACGGATTGTGGAGTCGATCCTTCGAACGCGTACATTGTCATCGCCCCCGGCGCGCGCGGGGAGACAAAGGTTTGGCCCGCTGCGCGATTCATCGAAACGATCGACGCATTGCGACCGCGGACGAACCTTCCATGCGTTCTTGTCGGGGGTAGCGATGAGTTTCAACTTTGTGAGGGAATCAGAACGTCATGTGGGTCACCGGTGATCAATCTCGCAGGGCAGACGAGCCTCCCGCAACTTGCAGCCATCCTGGCGAACGCTCGCGGGGTCTTGTGTCACGATTCAGCCGTCGCACACCTCGCTGCCGCTTTTGATAGGCCTCTGGTCTGCATCACCGGTCCAACCAACCCACTTCGCACGGGTCCATATCGACGCATCAGCGACGTCGTGCAACTGGAGCTTGATTGCGCACCGTGCTACTTACGAAAACTCTCCGATTGTACCCACAACCATCGCTGCATGAGGGAACTTGGCAGCGAACAGGTCATTTCAGCATTAGCGGCAGCGGTTGAGCGCGACAACAACGCATCCCTGGCTTGATCTGCCCCTGGAGCATATAGCAGTCAACTCTGACGGACCTTTTCTTCCGTCCCCCCTTCACTAATGGGGGATCGATGGGGGTTGTCCGCGTCACATGAGTGTTAGATGCTCTAGCAGATTCTCCCTCATCGAGATTCGCGGAAAAAAACCGCCAGTTGGCTGACTTTTGTCGTCGAAAGGAATACACTGGCCGGTCTTGTCGCGCGGGGGGACCGCCGCCAAGTTTGGAATATGTAGACTGATTCGAAAAGGGTCGAACGTTGGCGAGACCATGGCTTCGTGGGCGGCGGTTTGTTGTTCACACACTTCTTCACGCAGATGATACGCCGCACTCCCTTGCGCTGGGGGTCTCGATCGCGATATTTATCGCGATCCTCCCGTTGGTCGGGATTCAGATGTTCCTCGCCGTCGCCATCGCCGCGTTGCTCCGCGCGAACAAGGCGGTGTGCGTTCCGGTCGTATGGATCAGCAATCCGCTGACGATGGTACCGCTGTATGGCGGCTGCCTAGCGCTTGGACGGTTTCTCCTTGGAACAGAGAACGGTGCGGGCGTTGGCGATCTGCTTGGATCGTTGACGGCGAAGACGGCCGAGTTGTCGTGGCTTGAGTTTAAGTTCTGGTCGCAGATTTTTACGAATCTTGCGGACCTTGGCATCGAGCTTTGGTTAGGGTGTTTCGTGGTCGGGCTGCCCGTTGCGCTGATCGCCTATCCGATCACACGGTGGTTGGTCTCGTCGCATCGGGAGAAGCGCCGTCGAAGACTGCTGCGTCGTCAACTTTACCGCACGCAACTCGCCTCTAAGCAAGCGACCAAGCAGGAAGTCGCCTGAGTTAAGTCCGTATCCGATCCAACAACACCACACCAACGGGCCCAAACACGAAAATCGGAATCCACGCCGGCAGCGCCGACGCCCCACCCGCATTCACACTTTGCCCAACAAACGCAACCACATAGCAAAGCCCGCACACCAACATGCATCGCCCCGCATCGCGAAGAACGTCAGCCGGGGACCGATCTAGAAAAAACGGCAGCCCCAACAGCAACAAGAGAAGGCTCACCAAAGGGGTAACAAACCTCGTGTGCCTTGTCTTGGCGATCGTTTGACGGCTGACCGTCCCAGAATTCTCGAGCGCGCTAAGCTGCGTCAAGCTCAGAAACTTGATCCACCCGCTCGACTGCCGCACCTGAATCGCTTCGGGCGATAGATCGCTTTCGTAGTAGGCCGGATACGACGTGGAAAGATCTTCGCGCGGACCGAGCGCGCTCTGCGCACGAATTTTCCGCGTGACCTGCTTGCTGCGCTCCAGTTTCCAACGACCGATGGGCCTAACGTCGGTCGGCGGCTCCCACGTCGCGCGATCCGCCTCAAGCGTCTTCACCACCGCCCCGTTTTCGTCACGAAACAACACGAGCAACCTCTCAAGGTCGCGATTGGTAGGGTGAAATCTCCCGGCGGAGAGTGACGCCCCGTCGCGATCGCGCAGGAACCAGACTTCGTACGCTTGCTCGCCGTCGGCGTCGTCATGGTCTCGCGCGAGCTTGTGGGCTACTTGAGGGATGAGAAGTTCCGTATCGACAATCAGCAAACCCGTAATAAAAACCGCAAAGATAAACACCGGACGCGCAACGCGAAACAAACTGACGCCCGATGCAAGAATCGCCGTCAACTCGTTGAGTTTTCTCATCCGAGCGAGAACCGCAGCACACGCAAAAAGCGTAATCACCCCGGATAGTTGCGAATAATAAAGAAGCAGGTTCGGGACATAGTAGTCCACCATGTTGCCCGCCACCTTCAACATCGGGTAACCCTGCTCGGTGAACTCATCCATGTTCACGAACATATCGAGCACAACGTACAGACTGAGCATGACCGCTACGGCAATGACGTAGTTCGCAATCAGCGAGCGTAATAGATAGCGATCAAGAATTCCAAACATGACAATCTTTCGACGTAGCTTCTATCGCCGCAGCACCTTCGTCATGGTCCACCAGTCAAGAACGGCCACAATGGCAATCCCGATCCACATCAATGCCAACCCTGTCCCATGCGTCGTCGAGTTGAGCGCCATCTGCTTTCCCATCACGATCGTGATAATGACGAACAGTGACGGGACAAAACTGATTCCGAAAGAAACCATCGCTTGCGACCCACGGAAAACGATCCCCAGAACCGCACCGAGCAACACAAGAACAAAAACGCTCACACTAAACGCCGCTCGCTCGCTGAGCGTGGCGGCGATGCGGCGCATCGTTTCGCCTCTCGCCTCGATCGCGGCGGCGCGTTTGCGAGCGGTGGGACTCTTGGGGTCTTCACTGCCAAAAGAGCCTTCGAGCAACTGCTCATCTGAGATTGCGGAAACGCGCTCGACGAGCGCCGGCGGAAGATCAACAGGCCCAAGCGACTGCTGAGAGCGGGCGAGCGTCGCACCGTCGGCGGTTCCCTCAACGTCATACGCGTCGATCCGAACACGAGTCTCGGTGAGCGATTCTCCGCGAGCGAGTTCGATCACCGCACGATTGGCCTGGTACGTCGCGCGAAGACGACCACCGCGATACTCCTCGATATGCACGTCTTCAAGCTGAATCCCGTCATCCTGACTCAACCGACCCGCCCGCTTGGAACGAACGACCAGCCGCGTCTCGCTGTCGGCAAGTTCGATCGTCTTGCCGCCACCGGATTGCCATTGACCCCATAGCTCATCCCAGAGCATCGCACGACCAACGCTGATACGAAGCGCCATCATCGCCTCGGAAACCTCGCGCCACTGCCCGGGGTCGCCGTAGTACGACAAAAGCTCAATCAACGTAAGAAACTTCACCTCTTGCGGAACGAGCATTGGTAAGTCACTCGCGGGTAGCTCCTGACGAGCAAGGTCTGTAAATTGACCCGCCTTGCGATCGTAAAGACTAACGCCCTCCATCCATCCGTAGACCCGTAATCGCCCCTTGTTGTCGTCGATGCCCAGATGAACCTCGCGCACCGTCCCGTATCGCACCCACTCGTCGTCGTCCAACTCGACCATCGTCGCATGTTCAAGCGTAATCCGACCGGTCTCCGGATCGACGCGGCTACTCTCGGCAAAGACCCGGGCGTTGCGCAGCGCAATTCCGCGAGGTCTGCTGAGTCGCTGCTGAATCAAGACGCCGAAGTCGGCGTGCATGAATTCGTTAAGATTCCGAACCATGCCCGGAATCAGAAAGTTAATCATCAAAAACGTCAGCGCGGCAGACACAAAACTCAACTACAACGGCGCAAGAAACAGAACGTGCAGGTTGATCCCGCTGCTTCGACAGGCGACAAATTCGTTATCAGCGCTAATCCGCCCGTAAGTCGCAGCCGCACTAAACAGGGCAGCGATCGGAAGGGTGAGCGCCCCCGACACAGGAATCACGATCGCGAGGATATTCAGAAGCTGTCCGGGCGTGACCTCGCCAAGCTCAAGCGTCTGCATCACACCGCCCCCGAGTCCGAGGATCGCGCTCAACGCTGCCGCCGTGAGAAGGAACGTCTTGCCCATCTCGCGGAAGATGTACTTCTGAAGTGTCCAGGGAAATCCTTGCATAAAGCGGGGTCTTACTGTCGGGCTGCTTGGGGGCGTCTCGCGATCAGGGCAAAGCTCGCCTTGGCTTCGCATTCCTCCGTGAAATGGCGGCCACCGCGCAACGGTCCGCCGGCAAGCCCTCCAAGACTTGCCAAAGGTCAAAATGGTACGGGGGTCGTCGCCGGACGCAACATCACTCCCCAGATCAGGCAAAACCGCGAATCGCTACGCTCGCGCCGGCGAATTGGCCGATATCCGCCGTACCAGTCTGTTGAAAAACAAAGTTTTTCTATGTGGCACCGGATTGTAACCGGTGCTAAACGCTGAATCAGGAGATGTCGCACCGGTTACAAACCGATGCCACACTTTTTCGACAGCCTGCTACCGCGCCCTGGCAGAACAAAAAAGTAACAGACTCGGAGCACGAAGACGTTGACGACCAATTTCCAGGGAAAGATCCTCGATCGAGACGAGCTTGTGCGCATCGCTGCGTCCGCCCGAAAAGATGGCAAAACGATCGTTCAGTGTCACGGCTGCTTCGATATCGTCCACCCGGGACATATTCGCTATCTCGAATTCGCCAGGCAGCAGGGTGACATTCTGGTCGTGTCATTAACGGGCGATCAGGATGTGAACAAAGGCGACAACCGCCCCTACATACCGCAAGAGCTTCGAGCAGAGAATCTCGCTGCCCTGATGTTCGTCGATTACGTCTGCATCAACCCGTCGCCAACGGCTGTCACCCTTCTCGCAGAGTTACGCCCAGATATGTACGTCAAGGGTCGCGAGTACGAGGGGTCGACGGATCCGGGGTTCGTTGCAGAAAAGACCGCTGTAGAGTCCTACGGCGGGCGGATTATTTATTCGAGCGGTGAGATTGTATTCAGCTCGACGGCGCTCATCGAAGCGCTCCCGCGAGCGGCTTCCGGAAAGGCGCAACAACTCAAACGCGCGTGCCAGAGGAACGACATTACCGCGGAATCGCTTATAGGGCTTCTCGATCGGATGCGGGGATTACGCGTTCTCGTCGTCGGCGACGTGATCCTGGACAAATATGTTTTCTGCGATGCACTCGGAATCGCAAGCGAAGCGCCGGTCGTGAGTCTGGCCCATCGCGACGAACGATCTTACGTGGGTGGGGCTGCCATTGTTGCGAGGCACGTGGCTGCCCTTGGGGCGAAATCTTTCTTGCTAAGCGCCGGCGCGGGAAACAGCGACCCGGAAACCCGATCGGTTTACGATGTGCTTGCGCGTGAAGGCGTGGAGCACCATTTGATTCACGCTCGCCCCGCCATCGTCGAAAAAACACGGTTCCTCGCCGAAGACAGCAAACTCTTTAAGGTGGATCGCGCGCACCGGTGCCCGCTCGACTCGATCGCACAACGAGAGGCGGCAGCCATTCTCGAAAAACAATCGGGCGACGTGGATGCGGTGATTCTTTGTGATTTCGGATACGGGATGATCACCGAATCGCTGCTGAACAGGGTTTTGCCGACGCTTCGACAGAATGTAGCGATCGTAACGGCTGACGTGAGCGGCGGACGAGCGAACCTGATGAACTTCAAGAACGTCGATCTTCTCTGCCCGACCGAGCGCGAGGTTCGCGCAATGCTCAACGACCATGACTCGGGCCTTTCGACGGTCGCGTGGGAGTTGTTGGATCAGACGCAGGCAAGGCACATTATCGTCACGCTGGAAAAGCGAGGCATGCTCGTGTTTCAGCGCGGCGGGCAAGATCGAACCAGCCACGCATGGTCAGCCCGACTCAAAGGCGAACAGCTACCCGCCTTCGCCGATCACGCCGTCGATCACCTCGGATGCGGCGACGCGCTTCTTGCAGGGGCAACACTCTCGCTAGCCGCCGGCGGAACGCTCATGCAATCAGCTTACCTCGGAAATGCCGGAGCCGCGATCGAAGTTGGCACGCTCGGCAATAAGCCCGTCAGTCGCAAACAACTCCTGGAATGGATCAGCGCTCGTGGAGAGCTTCATTCACCCGATCCCCTCGAAACACCGGCGTCGGTCGAAGCGCGAGCAGCAGCCATCGCCGTAGGAAAACAAAAGACGAACGACCCGACAGAAACGGCGTCCTCAACATCACCCTCCCCCGCACATTCGACCCGAGGGCAATAGCACCATGCCCATGCAAGTCTCCGCCGACATCATCAACGAGCACATCAAGCGAATCCCGATCTTCAAGACGCTCGACTTTCGCGTGGAAACGTACGCGGAGGGCTTCTGCCGCGCGACAGTGCCGTACGACAAGAAATACACGGGGATTTACGGCTCGTTTCACGGCGGGCTGCTGACAACGATCGCGGACAGCGTTGCAGCGTTCGCCATCTTGACACAAACGGGGATCGACCAGGCACTAACGACGACCGATTTGAACGTCCGATTTCTCGCCCCGTGCATGACGGACGTGACCTGCGAAGCCCGCGTCATCAAGCTCGGCCGAACGCTTTGCCCGGTAGACGTGCAACTCTTTGACGCAAACGCCGTCAAAGTCGCGGTCGCGCAAGTCACCTACATCCGCCTCGACAAGAAACCACAAACATCCTAGACGCATCGCCCTTCCACGCTACGATTAGACTGCAATCTTGATAAGTCCCCGGCTTGTGCGCGTACGCGCAATAGGCCACTTTCACAGCGGAGAAACATGCGATGGCGAGCAACAGCGGCTGGTATTTTTCAAAAAACGGCGACCCCACCGGTCCGATGTCACTGGATGATCTCAAACGAGCCATTTCGAGCGAAGGCGGCGCGAACGCACTCGTCTGGGGACCGGGCGTTGCCGAGTGGACCGAAGCACGGAAGGTCTCTGCCCTCGGGTTTAGCGCAAGAGCCGAACTAGCGCCGCCCAAAGCGCCGACCTCGCGCACCGCGGACGAAATCGACTACGAAATCTTCGGAGACGACATGCAGTTCGTCGAAGTCACGCTCGACCCGGACGAAGTCGTCATCGCCGAAGCCGGCGGCATGATGTACATGACGCAGGGGATCGATATGCAGACGGTGTTCGGCGACCCAAGCAAGAACCAGGGCTTTTTCGGAAAACTCTTCGACGCGGGCAAGCGCATGGTCACGGGCGAGTCGCTGTTCCTGACGACGTTCGGCGCGGTATCAACGCAGCGCGAGCAGGTCGCTTTCGCCGCCCCCTATCCCGGCAAAATCATCCCCCTCCACCTCGACGAACTCGGCGGAGAAATCATCTGCCAGAAAGACTCGTTTCTCTGCGCGGCGCGCGGCGTACATATCGGGATCGCGTTTCAGAAACGAATCCTCGCCGGGTTGTTCGGCGGTGAGGGTTTTATCCTCCAAAGGCTCACCGGCGACGGGATCGCGTTCGTTCATGCGGGCGGGACAATTGTGCGTCGCGAACTGCAATCCGGTGAAACGCTACGCCTGGATACGGGCTGCCTTGTCGCCTTCGATCCGAAAGTGGATTACGACATTCAGATGAGCAAGGGCATCAAAAACGCCATCTTCGGCGGCGAAGGCTTGTTCCTCGCGACGTTGAAAGGACCGGGCACGGTCTGGATGCAGTCACTGCCCTTTACGCGACTCGCTGGGCGAATCCTCGCGAACATCCCCTCCCGCGGCGGCAAAGGCGAAGGGTCAGTCCTTGGATCAATGGCCAACATTTTTGAAAGCAGACGCTAGAGCAAGTAACGGTCAGCTTAGCGGGCTTGCTCTTCCGTCCCCCCGTCTACGAAGGGGGGGATCAAGGGAGGTTACCCGGTCACGTGAGTGTTAGATGCTCAAGTCCACGACCAATGCCGAATGGCCGATTCGGATGCATTGGGCGGATTGCAACGGTACGCTGGCTCGCACATTGCTCGCCGACAGAGGCACACGCGTCCCTTGCCAACAGCAAGACGCACGAAGACATTCCAAGAGGAGAGAGAACCCAATGAAACGCATCTTTCGCATATCGATCGCAGTAACACTCGCATTCCTATCGACCACAACCTTCGGCGAACCTGCCACACGGTTTGCTCGCGATCGAAAAGTCGATTCCCTACATATTAAGCTCGACCTAAACGTCGACCTAGAGAAAAAATTCGTTGACGGTCTGGCGACGATCGACGTGATGGCCATGCGCGAAGTGTCAACCGTCACACTCGACGCCATCGACCTCGGCGTATCGAAGGTAACCGTCACCCGCCCGGATCACGGAACTTACACGGTCGATTTCAGCAACGACGGCAAGCGCATTCTTGTTCCTCTGGGTCCACCGCTTCGCCCCGGAGAGCGAGCAGCGATCAGCATCAAATACACTGTGGACAACCCCCGCAGCGGGCTACACTTCTTCGGACCGTCCAAGGACGAGCCGAACGTTCCCTACGTCGTCTGGTCGCAGGGCGAGAGCGTCACGAATTCCTACTGGTTCCCCTGTTTCGATCATCCCAACGAGCGACAGACGACCGAGCTGGTCGTAACGACCGACAAGAAGTTCAAAGTCAGCGCAAACGGACACCTCGTTTCTCGCAAGGAAGACCGCGCGCGCGGAACCGTTACGTATCACTGGTTGCAGGACAAAGCACACGCCGCCTATCTCGTTAGTATGATCGTCGGCGACTTCGTAACCAAAGAAGACACGTGGCGAGGCAAGCCGCTCAACTATTGGGTCCATCCGAAATTCAATGACCAGATCGACCGTTCCTTCAAGAACACCAAACGCATGCTCGATTTTTTCAGCGACCGCATCGGCATCGAATATCCGTGGGATCGATACGGACAGGTTTGCTGCGAGGGGTTCGGCGGCGGAATGGAAAACACATCTGTCACAACGATGGGCAATCGAGCGCTTCATGATAAGCGATCCTCTCTCGACGCTGACTCGGACGGGCTGATCGCGCACGAGCTTGCCCATCAATGGTGGGGAGACATGCTCACCTGCCGCGACTGGTCGCATTTGTGGCTAAACGAAGGGTTCGCGAGTTATTTCCAGGCGCTATGGACAGAAGAAAGCCTAGGCGACGACGAGTTCCGCTATGACATGTATCGCAAGGCAAATCGCGCCAAACGCGGGGGCAAAAAACGCCCGATCGTCGATCGTTCCTACGCTTCACCCGGCAGCATGTTCGACGCTCGCGCCTACCCGAAGGGCGCATGGGTGCTCCACATGATGCGAAAACGCCTTGGCGACGAAGCGTTCTGGAACGTCATCAACCGATACGGAACGGATAACCGATTGAAAACCGTCGAGACAGCTGATCTGCGAAAAGCGGTCGATACGATCACCGGGCGTACCTTCGAGCGATTCTTTTACGACTGGACCGAAAGGCCCGGGCATCCGGAGGTGACAGTCAAGTTCAAATGGAATGCCGAGGACAATCTCGCCGACATTTCCATTAAGCAAACCCAAGAAGACGTCGCGTTCCATTTCCCGCTGACGGTCGTCTTTGAATTTGACGACGAGACCGCCCCGATCACGATCGTGCGCGACGTGACGAAGAAGAAGCTGGGCGTGTACTACCCCCTGCCGAAAAAACCGCACCTAATCCGCATCGACCCTGCCCACTCGGTGCTCATGGAACTGAAGGAAAAGAAGGGACGCGACTTCTGGCGAGCACAACTGACGGATGACCCCGACCCGATCGCGCGCATTCGTGCTGCCACGCATTTCGGCAAATCCGATTCCGATAGCGACCGCAAGTTCCTCGCCGAAGCGCTTGTCACCGAGAAGTTCTGGGGGGTGCAACGTGAGATCGCTCGAGCGCTCGGAGAAACAGGCGGCGACATCGCCCGCGACGCGTTGATCGCAGGACTAACAATCGAGAACCACAAGGCGCGGCGGGGGTGCGCCGAAGAATTGGACTCATTCTTCCAGGACGACAAAGCCATCGAAGCGATTCGCCCGATCGTGCAAAATGGCGACCCAAGCTACAACGTGGAAGCAGCCGCGATCAGAACATATGGAAAGCTCGGCGCAGACGACGCGGTGGGTGTTCTGACCCCGGTCCTCTCACGCGACTCGCGCTCGGAAGTCATCCGTAGAGCTGCACTCACGGGGTTTGGCTCTGCTCGCGATGCAGAGGCTGCGAAAATCTTGATTGAGTGGACCCGACCCGGAAAACCACGATTCGCACGCCCGGCCGCCATTCGAGCACTGGCGAACCTGACGAATGAAACCTACATCGACGATGCCACGATGCGACTTATCGTTGATACAATTTCGCAGTGTTTGGATGACACGGGCAAGCGCGTACGACGCACTGCCGTCTCCGCGCTCGGGTCACTATCAGACCCATCGAAGGCCAAGCAAGCATTGCCAGCACTTCGCTCGCTGCTCGCCAACAACTCCGACGAACGGAGCAAACCCCGGATCAAACGAACGATCAAAGCCATCGAATCGGGTGAACCGGCACAGGTTCAACTCGCAGAGTTGCGTTCGGACCTCGAAGACGCCCAAGACAAGAACGATGAGCTTTCCGAACGAATCAGCAAGCTCGAAGCGATGCTCACGAAAGATACCAAAGATACGGACCAAGCGGACGGCGAATGAAAAACTACGATCGCATCATGCTCGGTAGCAACAGAGCTCGCGCGGCTTCGCATTATTCAGCAAATCTCTGGAGAGGTGAAAGAGATTGAGCGAACGTACTAACCGACTCCATACCTCTTCTGCAACACCTCAAGCGCAGCCAAGGCAGCCTTCTGCTCGGCGTCTTTCTTGCTGGTGCCCCACGCGCTCGGAAACTGCTCGCCGCTAACCACCACACAAATCTCGAAGCACTTTAAGTGGTCCGGCCCTTGCTCGTCGAGGGGTTCGTAGTGGGGCGTCGTCTTCATGCGCTGCTGCACGAGTTGCTGCAACGACGACTTGAAGTTCCGATGACTTGCGGAGTCGTCGCACTCGTCCATGAACGTTTTCATCGTACGAAGGATGAACGCTCTCGCCGCCTCGATCCCGCCGTCCAAATAGATCGCCCCGATCACCGACTCGTACACCGCGGCACGAAGCGACACTGGCAATTCCCCGCGATCTCCGATTCCGTTCCCCAAAATGAGGAGATTCGTAAGACCCACCTCGTCAGAGATTTCGGCACAGATCCGACGCGAAACCAGGCTGGACTTCGCCTTGGTCAGATCCCCCTCAAGCCAATCCTCGAATCGCCTGAAAAGCTCCTCGCAGACGATCGTCCCTAGGATCGCATCGCCCAGGAACTCTAGACGCTCGTTGCTGGTGACGCGCGTATCCGCGATGGAAGAATGGGTTAAAGAGGTGTTCAGGAGGCTGCGATCGGAAAACTCGTAGCCCACGACCTGCTCGGCGCAGGTTAGAGAATCGGTATTGTCCACGTCACGTTCCTGGCGGGCCGAGGGCGGAAGACGCGGCGGGAAACCCGGTTCCACGCGCATTTCGCTGTCGGCCAGCGGTTCAGGCAGCAGATCGGCGGCAAATTCCGTGTCTCGCCGCGTCCGCCACCCCGTTCCCACTCAGGATATCATCGGCGAACGCAGCGGTCAATTGAGCACTTTCTGCGACGAGCGGGACACCGGCGATGCCAGCAGGAAACGTCCACCCGGCACAATCCGCGACCCTCCCCGCGGCCCCTTCCTCAATACCGGGCTGGGGTTGATGGAATCGCCGCCAGACGCTACATTACGGGACTCTGTGACGACTCGCTCGGACGATCCGGCGTGTCGCGATTGTTAACCGAAAACATAAGAACGAGGGTGGTATGCATTACCCCAGACGCAATAGCAAGATAAAACGAATGCGGAAGCAGGGGTTCCGGGCGCGCATGAAGTCCGTCGGCGGTCGCAAGATGATCAACCGCAAGCGCCGACACGGGTACAAGAAAATCAGTCTCACATAGTCCGATCGCAGCGATCGAAGACGCTTTCGCGTTTTGGGTCGCTCGGGACAACCGCCCGAATGAACACCCTTCCCTGTTCCAGTAAGATCGTGAACGTATCGACAACGAATCAGATTGCGCGGGTGGTCCGCGTATTCGCGTGTCGAATAATAAAACCAGGCACAAGAGGTCGCTGCTAAACATCAGCGACCGGATGGTGCGTGATTCGCGTGCAATGCGTGAGTCAAAGACGAAATGGCCTTGATTCAACTATGGTAGACTTCAACCTCATCTCCGACCTTGATACGCTCGACGGTAGCCTCGAGAGCGAAATGTCCTCCTTCTTCGAAGGCGGCGACAGCAGCACTGCGATGGAGGAATTCCTCACCGACGAGGAGTCCGGCTTTAAGCCTGGCTCCATCCTCACCGGAAAAATCGTTGGTCGCGCAGGAAACGACGTCGTGATCGACGTCGGACTCAAGAGCGAAGGACTCATTCCAGACGAGGAATGGCAGGGTGAAGACGCCATCGAAATCGGCGACGAAGTCCAGGTCTGGCTGGAAACCGTCGAGTCCGACAGTGGCCACATCGTCCTGTCGAAGCGCAAGGCTGACCGCATCCTCAACTGGCAGCGAATCGTCGCCACCAAAAACGAAGACGACACAGTCGAAGGCCGCGTGATGCGAAAGATCAAGGGCGGGTTGCTCGTGGATATCGGATACCCGGTGTTCCTCCCCGCTTCTCAGGTCGATATTCGTCGTCCCGGCGACATCGGCGAGTTCATCGGCAAGACAATCGAAGCAAAAATCCTCAAAATCGACGAAGAACGCCGCAACATCGTCATTTCCCGTCGAAAACTCATCGAAGAAGCTCGCTTCGCAGCCAAAGAAGCCCTTATGTCAACGCTTGAGCTTGGCCAAACGCGAAAAGGCATCGTCAAGAACGTCACGGACTTCGGCGCATTCGTAGACCTGGGCGGAATCGACGGCTTGCTCCATATCACTGACATGAGCTGGGACCGAGTAGGCCATCCCTCCGAACTCGTCCGAATCGACGACGAAATCGAGATCAAAATCCTCAACATCGATCGCGAGAAGGAAAAAATCGCGCTGGGTCTCAAGCAGCTCAAAACCAATCCCTGGGAAGAAGTCGAGCAGCGGTACTCAGTGGACTCCAAGCTCCGCGGCGAGGTCGTCAACATCGTCAACTACGGCGCATTCATCAAGCTGGAGGCTGGGGTCGAAGGTCTCGTTCATATCAGCGAGATGAGCTGGACGCGCCGAATCAATCACCCTTCCGAGGTCGTGACCGTTGGCGACGAGATCGATATCATTGTCTTGGATGTCAACAAGGACAAACAAGAGATCTCGCTCGGAATCAAACAAACCCAGCAGAACCCGTGGACACACGTTGCAGAGAAGTATCCGCCGAACACGCGCATTAAGGGCGTTGTCCGTAACCTCACCAATTATGGGGCGTTCATCGAGATCGAAGACGGCATCGACGGACTGCTTCACGCGTCCGATATGAGCTGGACCAAAAAGATCAGCCACCCCTCCGAGCTTCTCAAAAAGGGCGAAGAGGTCGATTGCGTGGTCTTGAAAGTAGAAGAAGACAAGCAGCGTATCGCGCTAGGACTCAAGCAACTCAACGAAGACCCGTGGGCTCGCGCGGTCCCGGAGAACTATATTCCCGGACAGATCGTCGAGGGAACTGTCACAAAAATCACCAACTTCGGCGTCTTTGTCGAACTCGAAGCCGACCTCGAGGGGCTTTTGCACGTCAGCGAATTAGCCGATCATAAAGTGGAAGATCCGCACGCCGAAGTCAAAATCGGCGACAAGGTTCTCGTGAAGATCCTGCGGGTGGATCCGGTTGAGCGAAAGATCGGGCTTTCGAAAAAGCGAGCGGAATGGTCTGCCGAGCAGGACAGCGAGTCCGCCATCGAACCGGCCAAGCAGCGCCGCGGCGGACTGCACGGGACCGGGGTCGATGCGGGTTCCGGGTTGATTCAGCCACTACCGCACGTCCCGCCGACGCCGCTTCCTGAAGCGAGCGAGAGCAAGACCGTCGCCGCACCTGAAGCGCCAGCGGCCGATGCAGGCGAGACCGCGGAGACGACCGCAGCGGTTGAGACAGACGCTGGCGACGCTGAAGAGAAGACCGACTAACGCAGCATCGCGCTAGACAACCGGACGCAACCACCGACATTTTGCAGGGTTCTCACAGACCCGCCATGTGTGGATCGTTTTGCAACGGTAACGAAGGCCCGGAGGTGGCCAACCGACCCGTTGCGCGCCTATGATAAGGCGTGGGCAAACGATTTCGGGCGCGTGAACGCGCCGGGAGGTAGTGTCATCGCTGTCGATGCTGGTTTACAGGTCTACCTGAAACAAATTAACGAATCCCCGCTCTTAACGGCGGAGGACGAGAAGCGCCTGGCTACGCTCGTGCAAGCGGGCCAGAGCGCCAGCGAGCGATTCGCAGCCTCAGAAATCACCTACCCGGAGCGCGAGAAGATCGAGGCAGACGCTGCGGAAGCTCGCGAGACGATGGTCAAATCCAACCTGCGCCTCGTGGTCAACATCGCCAAGAAGTACTCCAAACGCGGCGTCACCCTCAACGATCTCATCAACGACGGAAACCTCGGACTCATCCGCGCCGTCGAAGGGTTCGACCCAGACCAGAACACGCGGTTTAGCACCTACGCCTCATGGTGGATCAAGCAATCGATCAAACGTAGCCTCATCAACAGCGACAAACCGATCCACATTCCAGCCTACATGGTCGAAATGATCTCACGTTTTCGGGAGGCGCGGGAGCAATTCCTCGAGACCGAAGGGCGCAACCCAACGACGGAGGAGCTTGCCGAGCGACTGGAGATGACCGTCACGAAGGTCAACCACATCCGCAGCGCGGTCAAGGCCGTTTCCACACCAACGAACGATGGAGAGAGCATCAACGGGGCAGCGATTACCGAATCGATCGCCGATTCGCGTACGCCGTCGCCCGAACATGCCCTTCTCAACGAGTCGGAGACCACACGGATCATCGGGCTATTGGAAACGCTCGACGACCGCGAATCGTCGATATTGCGTCTTCGCTACGGTCTCAACGGAAGCGAACCCATGACGCTCAAGGACATTGGTGCAGCGCTCAAACCCACGCTCACGCGGGAGCGCGTCCGCCAAATCGAATGCGAAGCCCTCAAGAAGCTCAACGAACACATGACGAGCTAGTTTTTTCGTGTCTGCCCACTTCACTGCCCACTTCACTGATAGAAGCTTGCTTTTTTCGCTGGAATCCTCGCCGCCTGCTTGCTAGACTATCATCCATATCATTTGCTCACAGCGGGTGGGTCGCGCGCCGTCGATCGTGAATCCTGCGCTAGAGGCAAGTCAAAGGACGTTGCTATCCCGTCGGGCGGAGCGCTGGCGTCATGGATGTCAAAATCATTCTCACGCTGTCGGTCGCGTTGCAGTACGTCGCAGCCGCGATGACCCTGCGCCTGGTTCGCACGTCGACAGCCCGACTTGGATGGCTCGCGATATTCGTCGCGATCGGGCTGATGGCTGCCCGACGAACGATCACACTCTATCATACGTTCGATGGAGCGGTCACGCCTGACGGGTCCGCAGAGATCATCGCACTGTTGACTTCGATTCTGATGCTGGTCGGCATCGCAACGATTGGCCCACTTTTCAACGCGGTCGCCGTATCTGAGCGGGCACTCCGCGCAGAGAAGAGTCGTGCGCAAACCTACCTCGATGTGGTCGGGGTGATGATGGTCGCGATCGATCGCAACGGACACATCACGCTCGCAAACCGCAAGGCGTGTGAAATGCTGGGGTACGACGAAGAATCGCTCGTCGGGCAAGACTGGTTCGACACTGGACGGCCTCCTCAAACACGAGAGGAAGCCCGCACGCGATTCGTTAAGATCATAAACGAGGGTGGCCCAACTTCGGAGTACACCGAAGGCGAGATCATTACGCGTTCTGGTGAAACCCGATTGATCGTTTGGCACAACGCCCTGCTTCGCGACGCGGAAGGGAACATCGCTGGCATCTTGGGATCGGGTTTGGACATCACCGATCGCAAATGGACGGAAGAAAAGCTCAAACGAAGCGAGGAGCGATACGAGCTGGCCGTCGCGGGAACAACGGACGGACTATGGGACTGGGATCTTCAGACAAACGAGGTCCATTACAGCCCAAGATTCAAAGAGCTTCTTGGATACGAGGGAAGCGAGTTCGACCACACGCTTGACGCATGGGCGAACTTGCTCCACCCGGACGACCGCGAACGAATCTTTCAAGCCGTAGCATTCCATCACAAACATCGAAGCCCGTACGACGTCGAATACCGCCTCAAGACCAAGTCCGGCGACTACCGCTGGTTTCGCGCTCGCGGAAAATCCATCTGGGACGCCGACGGACAGCCCACCAGAATGGCAGGGTCCACACAGGACATTACGGAACAAAAGCAAGCAGAGATGGACACCCGGGAAAGCGAAGAACGCTTCCGCCAGGTCGCCGAAAACATCACAGAAGTGTTTTGGCTAACGGACTGGAAGACGAAGCAGCTTCTCTACGTCAGCCCCAACTACGAAAAGGTCTTCGGGCGGACCGTGGAGAGCTTACGGTTGAACCGCCGGAGTTGGCTCACTGCCCTCGTCCCAGAGGATCGAGACCGTGTTGGTGCAGCATTCAAAAATGCCGCCGAAGCAGGTGTGTTCGTTGAAGACGAGTACCGAATCGTTCATCCGGATGGAACACAACGATGGATTCGCGATCGCGCGTACCCCGTTCGGAACGAGGCCGGCGAAGTCTATCGAATCGTAGGTGTCGCGGAAGATGTGACGGATCGTAAGATCGCGCAGCGCGAGCAGGTTGAAGCGAGCGCACGCATGAACGCGATCTTCACAAGCATCGCGGATTGCATCATTCTGATCGACGAAGAAGGGATCATTGAGAGTCTGAACCACTCCGCGTTGGAGCTTTTCGGATACGACGCTGACGAGATCGTCGGAAAGAATGTCACGCGCCTCATGCCCGCCCCCTTTCGCCATGAGCACGACGATCACATCAGCGATTACCTACGCACGGGAATACGGAAGGTCATCGGTCAGCGTCGTGAGGTCGCCGGATGCCGCAAAGACGGATCAACATTCCCCCTTGAGCTACATGTCAGCGAAATCAACCTGGATGACCGGCGAATCTACTGTGGCGTCGTAACCGACCTGACCAATCGCAGGGAAGCCGATGAGCTGATTGCCAAGCACAACGCGGAACTCGCCCACGTCGCCCGCCTCAGCACCATGGGCGAAATGGCGGCGGGTCTCGCCCACGAGGTCAGTCAGCCGCTTACGGCGGTCGTCAACTACACGGCCGGGAGCTATAGACACCTTCGCGATGGTGCCCCGGTCACGCCCGAGCTGATCGACGCCCTGGACAGAGCAGCCTCCCAAGCGCGTCGCGCAGGCGAGATCATCCACCGCCTCTATGACTTCGCACAAAAGCGAGAACCGCGCTCAGATAGGGTCAATCTGTCCACACTCATCAGCGAGGTCATCCAACTCCTCGCGGCAGAACTTCGAAGCGCGGGGGTGAATATTGAACGTAACGTCGGCGTTGACCTCCCGATCGTGCTCGGGGATAGTGTCCAATTGCAGCAGGTCATGATCAACCTGATGATGAACAGTATCGAAGCGATGATCGAAACCCCCGTTGGGAAAAGGCATATGTCCATCAGTGCCGCAGCGATTAGCTCGACCGAGGTTCGCGTTTCCGTTAGCGACCGTGGGCACGGACTTGGCCCCGACGCCCAGCAGAATATCTTTGACCAGTTTCACACAACAAAGGAAGATGGTCTGGGAATGGGCTTGTCAATCAGCCGGACGATTATCGAATCCCACGGCGGCCTCCTGACAGCAACCAACAACGACTCGCGGGGAGCAACCTTCTCATTCACGCTCCCTTGCCATGACGGAAAGGAAAGCAAATGACAAACGATGCGCTTGTACGTGTTGTCGATGACGACCCCGCGGTTCGCGATTCACTTAAATGGATGCTTGAACTGGCAGGAATGCAGGTTCAGGTCTATGGGTCCGCCGATGAGTTTCTCTCTGAGGATCAGTTCGATCATCCGGGTTGCCTGGTCCTAGACGTACGACTCCCTGGTAAAACAGGGGTCGAACTCCTCGAAGAGATTGAGTCAAAGGGGTGCCACCTACCCGTCATCATCATCACCGGTCACGCTGATGTACCGACGGCCGTCCGTGCATTTCGGGGCGGCGCGCTCGATTTCATCGAGAAACCCTTCGACGACCAACACCTGCTCGAACGAATCCGACACGCCAATCAGCTAGATAGCCAAAAGCGAACCCAGCGCGACCAACAAGACCGGATCGCTAACAAGATCGCAAGGCTAACTCCGCGAGAAAAGGAAGTCATGCAACTCGTGGTGGCAGGACACCCCAACAAACGCATCGCCACCGACCTGAGCATTAGCCCCAAGACAGTCGAGGCGCACCGCGCCCATGTCATGACAAAAATGGAGGCGGACTCGCTCGCGAAACTGGTTCAGATGTCGGAGAACATGAAGTAACACGCTCAAAGCTCGACATGAGTTTCAGCATGCATAGGCAAGACCGGCAGGGGAAATGTGCTATTGCTGCACGGAATCACAGTTCCGTGCGTTCGCGTCGGCGTCACGCGTTCGATCCGGACCGTTACCATTTCCCCCGGCTGAATCGGCGCATCCGCTTCGAAATGAACCTCGAAGTATCGATCCGCCCGCCCGTGGCCTATGCAACTCGGGCCCGCTTCCGGCTCTGCTCGGTCGCCCCCCCCTTCCACGATCACCCGCTCGGTCTCGCCGAGAAACTGACGCCTGAACCGAAGCGAAGTCTCCTGTTCCAGCGCCCGCAGCCGCCCGAGCCTCTCGCGAGCCACCTCACGCGGGACAAACTGATTGCCCCACTTCGCCGCCGCCGTCCCCTCGCGTGAGCTAAACGGGAACGCGTGGATTTTGCAGAACTCGCTGTCTGTCGCCACCGCAAGCGTTTCGGCGAAGTCCGCCTCAGTTTCACCGGGGAACCCGACGAGAATATCCGTCGAGATCGCCGGGCGATCCAACGCATCACGCACCCGATCGATCATTTCCAGGAACTGATCCTGCGTGTATTGACGGTTCATTCGGCGCAAGACGTCGCCGCTACCCGCCTGAAGTGGTAGATGCAAATGGGGTACACATGCCGGTTCCGACACCAGAACCCCAAGGAGTTCGTCGTCAACGTCCCCCGGTTCCAGACTCGATAGTCTGAGTCGATCCAGCCCTTGAACCTGCGCAATCGACCGCACAAGCGTCGCCAGCGGCGACTTGCCGCGTTCAAACCGCTTACGGATCGCGGTTGTCCGCCCGAAAGCACCAAGGAAGATGCCCGTAAGGATAATTTCGCGATGCCCCGCCGCGACCAACGACCGCGCCTCAGCGACCGCCGCGTCAACACTCTTGGAGCGAAGCGTCGGGCGCAGCTGCGGGATAATGCAATAAGTGCAAAACGCGTCGCACCCATCCTGCACCTTCAGAAACGCGCGCTGATGACCGGCGAACCCGTCGATTCTTCCGATTTCTGTTGGCTCTGTCTTGACAATTGGAAGCGACGTGGGAAGAATCGCACGCGGCGACGAAGGAGCAAGTGGCTGCGTCGATGGCCGATGGGTCGTCACGCCCCCCGGATTCATCGATACTTCATTCCCCACGACCTCGAGAAGCTCGCCTGTGAAATTCGCGTCTGGCGACGATGGGTCGCCAGCGTCAGACAACAGTCGGTCCAAATTTGACCCCAAATTGGGTTCGCTGGAACCGGCGAGAAACCTGCGAATCTCGGCACCAGCGTCGATATCGTGCCCGAGAACAGCGACAACCCCAGGAAGCTTTTGAATTCGATCTGCGTCTGCGGAAGCACCACAACCAACGACAATGACAGGTGTTTTCCCATTGCGGGCGAGTCGGCGAATCGCCTGGCGGTTCTTCCGCCCCGCTTCCGAAGTCACGGCGCAGGTGTTGACCACAGCGAGGCTGAGATCGTCGCCGCCCGGGACCAGCCCGAAGGACTCGACGAGTTCACGGAATTGCTGTGACTCGTACTGATTGACTTTACAGCCAAGAGTGACCAAACGATACTTCCCAGCCATGCTGCGGAATGTAACCGATTGGCAGCGGTAGTGTAAGCCCGGGGCGTTGTCCCCGAGAGGCGGGCTACCGGAAGAAGACAAACGCGGAGGAACAGTCGATGGCGAGCTTACAAGCCGTCTGGGGCGTCGATCTTGGGCGAAGTGCCTTGAAAGCGATTAAGCTGCGCCCGGCGGGCGACGGCAAAGTCGAGATCATTGGGCACGACTACATCGAACACGCGAAAATCTTGTCTCAGCCCGATGCCGACCGCCACGCGTTGATCGCGGCTGCCCTTGAGAAGTTCCTGTCGCGGAACGATCTATCCAAGGACGTCGTCTTTGTGGGCGTTCCCGGACAGCAGACGCTTGCGAGGTTCACCAAGCTCCCACCCGTCGCCCCCAAACGCATCCCTGATATCGTTCAGTACGAAGCGGATCAGCAAATCCCGTTCGACATGGACGAAGTCATCTGGGATTACCAGACGTTTCAAGAGGAAGGCGCTCCCGACCTTGAGGTCGGTATTTTTGCGATGAAGCGAGAGCTGATTCGCGAACATCTCCTACACTTCGAGCAGGCGGCGATCGAGCCGATCGGTGTTCAGTCAGGTCCGCTCGCGGTTTACAACGCAGCCCACTTCGACGGTCTTCTCGCCGACGACACGACGATGCTGCTCGATATCGGCGCGGAAAACACCGACGCGATCATCGCAACAAAAGAAAGTTTCTGGACGCGAACGATCCCGATCGGTGGAAACGCCTTTACCGAAGCCCTTGTTAAGTCGTTCAAACTGTCGTTTGCCAAAGCAGAGGCGCTGAAGAAGACAGCCGACTCAAGTAAATACGCCCGCCAGATTTTCCAGGCGATGAGGCCCATTTTCGCCGACTTGGTTCAGGAGTTGCAGCGATCCGTCGGTTTTTATTCATCCACCCACCGCGACTCTGAAATCCAGAAGCTCGTGGTCTTCGGTGACGCGTTCTTGCTCCCCAACTTGCGGAAATACCTACAGCAGAACCTCGACATGCCCGTCGAGCAACCGTCTTCCTTCGCGAGTGCAACGGGCCAAACCTCCGACGTTCTGAAGGATCATATTCTCAGCTTCGGGGCAGCCTTCGGGCTGGCGATTCAGGGGTTGGATCAGGCCAAGGTCAAGACCAACCTGCTCCCCACCGAAATCGCGAAACAGATCGTCTGGCGCAAGAAGCGACCCGCCTTTGGCGCGGCGGCAGCATGCCTGTTGATCGCCGGCGGACTGGTCTGGTTCAGGCAGACGACGGATATGAGTGCCCTCGCAGCGGGCGCGGTCGGCGTCGATACCATCTCGGTGAACAACGACCAAGCGGCAAGCATCATCGACAACGGTCCGTCTCCCTCGCTCGGTCCGCGCGCAAAAGCGATTCAGGTGCTCCGTGCGGGCAAGAACTTGAAAAGCCAGCTCTCAGCGCTGACAGGCCAAGGCTCGAGCGAAAGATCGCAAACCGAAACGCTGATCCAACTCCAGGAGAACAAGCGGACGGTCCCGCGAATCCTCGATATCATCCACAACTCGGTCCCGCTTGAAACCGGCGAACTCGCCAAAGCTCAGACGCCGGAGGAAATCCGGGCCATCGTCGCCTCAGGAAAAGCCCCACCCCGTGGCGAGCGAAAACACATCCTGATTACCGGCATTGACATGAGTTTCGAACCCAATATCCGCGCGTATGACTGGACAAGCGTCATCGCAGTGCCAGACCCGATCAACAGCCACAGTATCGACGAAGAGGACGACCTTCCGGGCATCTTGGTCAAAATTTTCTGCCAGACGCCCAACGCAGAGGGCGCAGCCTATGTGCGCGACTCGCTCGTTGCGAACCTTCGCAACAAGGGGCGAGTTCCCGGGACCGGGTTCTACATCGACCACTTGATTTTGCTCTCGGGTGAAAAGGTTATCGATGATGCTCCAGCGGTCGGGCGGGGCGGACGAGGCGGAGGACGACGAAGCCAACCGACAGGTGCCGTCCTGCCTCAATCCAGAGACCCAATCACCGACGAACCGATTGAGACCGATTGGAAATTCGAAGTTTGGGCGAGCGTGATCTTGGATGAAATGCCCGATCTCGACAACGAAGTCCCCGAAGAGGAATAACAACTGACGCCTTTTCCTGAATACTGCCTTCGCATCAGAAACGGATAACCGGCGGACACCGCCGCAGCAAAGAGACACTCACGATGGATTTTTTGAAACGCAATTTGTACTGGTTCATCTGCGGGTTCGTCGCCTTTGGCGGCGCCGCGCTCGGCTACACTGGCTGGCGGGGGATGCCGGAAGTCAAGAAAGCGATGGAGGACGCGGCGAGTACGTACCGCAACCTCGACTCGCTGCAGTCCAGCCCCGTGAATCAGGATTCGATTGACGCCGAACAGGCACGGATCGACCAGATTCAAAGCGACTTTCAGAAAGTGCTCCAAGCGGCAGAAAAACTCACGGATTACGAACCTCTCGTGCCCGAGGCCTTTCCAGACGGACCGCCACTAAAACGGGTCGAGTTCCGCAACAAGTATTCCAAGGCGATGGAAGCGCTCTTCAAGAAGCTCAACGCCGGAACGCTTCCCACCCTGCAAGACATCAACAAGCTCAAGGTGGTCCGGGAAAATGAACTGGCGGAAGCGCGTGACAAGGGCAGCGCGCGGCGACGCACCGGAGGGGGGCGTACCGAAGCAAATGTTCTCACCGCCGAGGGCATTCGGAGCGACCCTATTGCTCGGGCGGCGGTCGCCAA
>JAJRUK010000018.1 GCA_024277835.1 Planctomycetota bacterium
CATCACAAACAAGAAAGCGCATATCTTCGCACACAAGACGCCGATTTTCGCGACAACGGCGTACCACTGCGTCGCCTCGGGCTGCGTGAGCGACCACCACGGGAAGTGCCACCCGCCGAGGAACAGTACCGAGATAAAAGCGCTCGCGGTAATCATATGGGCGTACTCAGCGAGGAAAAACATGCCAAATTTCAGTGCGCCGTATTCCGTGTGATAACCGCCCACGAGTTCCTGCTCCGCCTCGGCGAGATCGAACGGCGTTCGGTTCGCCTCCGCAAGAGCGGTGATAAACAAGACCAGAAAAGCGATCGGATGGAGGAACACATTCCACTGTGGTATCC
The DNA here is from genome assembly GCA_024277835.1 of Planctomycetota bacterium. Lineage (GTDB taxonomy): Bacteria > Planctomycetota > Phycisphaerae > UBA1845 > UBA1845 > JAJRUK01. The sequence goes on from JAJRUK010000018.1 coordinate 342, forward strand.
AGCCGCTGGCCCAGTATCCCGTCTGTGCGAGCGTGATGTCTTCGAGGCGAAGTGTCCCCATCGTCAAGACGATCACGAGGATGCAAACACCAAGCGGAATTTCGTAGCTTAGCATCTGCGCCGTCGCACGAATCCCGCCGTAGAAGGAATACTTACTGTTGCTCGCCCATCCGCCAAGCACTACGCCATACACCGCAAGCGACGAAACGCCCAGGATATAGAGAAGCCCGATGTTCGGATTCGCGACCTGAATGTTCACGATGTGGTCGCCCAACTGAAGCTGTCCGCCCCAGGGGATCGCAGCAAACCCGATGAAAGCGACAATCACCATGATGGCAGGGGCTGCGACAAAAAGAACCTTGTCAACGTGACCAGGGACGACGTCTTCTTTGAATACGAACTTGATCCCGTCAGCCATAAGCTGAAGGAGTCCCCACGGACCAACGCGATTCGGCCCGTGGCGGTCCTGAATCCACGCAGCGATCTTCCGCTCGAAGTAAATCGAATAAGCAGCCGCCCCCTGCATCGCGCCGATAATGGTGGCGGCGAGGATGATGCTCACGCCGAGCTGACTGGTCACAAAATCGAGTAGTGCGTCGATCATAAACTTAATGTGCGTGCACCGGTCGGACCGGTGGTTGATGAACTTCCTTGAACGCCGGAATCTTTTCCGCCATTAGCTCGCGAACGCGCTCGCCGCTATACAGACCGGCGTATCCTGCGATTTCATAAAGGTACTGACCGTCTCGCCGAGCGCCTTCCGGCGGATTCGTCGCCCAGTCGAACGGTTGAATCTGACCGGCGGTGTTTACGAAACTTCCCTCGCGCTCTGCCCAGGCGCACGCGGGGAAAACAAAAGCAGAAGAAGTCATGAGCGCGTTTTGCATCAAATCCTGAACGACAAGAAGCTCAATCTTACCCGCCGCCTTGGCAAAGTCCTTCGTAACCCATTCTTTCGGATACCCGCCGACAATCCACGCAGCCGTGAATTCTGCCTTGCCCGCTTTTTCAACAAACTCGTCAAACGAGCACTGGTTGCCGCCGGCAGCTTCGAGAAGCATCTCGATGCCCCGGCGGTTCGGGCATTTTTCCTTCAAAATCGTGAATTTAATGTCGTCGCCACTGGAACCAACGGGGAAACTCTGATCATCGCCCTCCATCGGAACAGGCCCCATCGCCAGCGTGCACTCAGGAGCTGCTTCGCGAAGGAATTCAATCAAAAGCCACGCCTCTTCGCAAGACATGAACGGTGAAAGAACTGCCCCGAGCTTCTCGCCGCCGTGCTGGCGGACGTGCTGCTCAAAGCGAAACTCAACAATCTCAGGAATGTCAGCCCACTCAGGACTCGTCGCGTCGAGACCGCGCCGTACGATCGGCGACGTCACCCGCTTTGCATCTTCAATATACTTAAACCCGAACCGACCCTCGTCGCACATCCACCAGTCGTTCACGCCGGGATTGTATCGAGGCTTGAGTCGATAGACCTTGTCGTCCGCGTGGTCGATGCGAATCGCACAACCAGTCGCACAACCCGGACAAATCGACGTCGCACTGGAAAGCTCCCAGACGCGGCGCTGAAACAAGAAGTCTTTATCAAGCAAGCAGCCCACCGGGCAAATATCAACGACGTTGCCCTGCATAGGGTTGTCGAGCGGAAGCCCCGGGAATACATCAATCTCAAGGCGACTCCCGCGATTCACAAGTCCAAGCTCATGCGTGCCCGACACCTCATCCGTAAACCGAACGCATCGCGTGCACATCACGCATCGATCGGAATAGAGAAGCGTACTTGGGCCTATGTCTTTCTTGGGGTTCTTGAGCTTCTGATCGACCATCCGCGACTCAGGCTGGCCAAACTTGTAGCTATAGTCCTGAAGATGACACTCGCCCGCCTGATCGCACACCGGACAGTCCAGCGGATGATTCAGCAGGAAGAATTCCATGCAGTTTTTCTGGTTTTGCTGAACTTTGTCAGTCGCAAATCGAACTTCCATGCCATCGCGAACGGGCGTCTGACACGACGGAATCAACTTCGGTGCCCAACCCATCTCCTTCGTCTGCGGATGGGGCATCTTCATTTCCATAAGACAGAGGCGACAAGACGCGGCGATACTTAGACCAGGGTGATAGCAGTAATGCGGAACATCCCAGCCAGCATCCACCGCAGCCTGGAGCACCGGGACATTGTCCCTGCATTCGATCTCCTGCCCGTCTATGATGATCTTCGCCATAGTTGTTTGACCCGCGCGCTTAGTTCAGCACCGTGAGTAACGCCTCCGCATTTCCTGGCGGCTGAGCTTTGATGGCAGCTTCGAGTTCGGGGCGGAATTTCTTAACAATCGTTTCGATCGGATATGTCGCACCGTCGGGCAACCCGCAAATACTGTATCCGGGCATCATGCCCATGTTGCGAGCGGTTTCCAATAGCAGATCCAAATCCTCAATCCGACCCGCACCCGCCGCTATCCGCGTCGCAATTTTATACATCCACGAGGTTCCCTCGCGACATTGCGTACATTGGCCGCAGCTTTCTGTTCCGTAAAACCGTGCCAAGTTTCGCAAGACGATTCGCATATCGACCGACTCGTCAATCACGACAGCCGCAGCTGTGCCGAGTCCGAGCAATCCGTAGTTGCGCGGGTCGGCAAAATCGAGCTTCATGTCGAGTTCGTCCGCAGTCAGCGCACCCATCGAGACGCCACCGGGGAGCACGCATTTGACCTTTTTGCCATCGCGCATTCCGCCACCGAACTCGCCGCGTTCGATCAAGTCTCGAACCGAGATCGTCATAGGCCCTTCATAGCAACCGGGATTCTTCACCGGCCCGCTCACGCAGAAGAGCTTCGGTCCGGCGCTATGGTCCGGGCCAATCGACGTGAACCAGTCTGCCCCTCGCTCGATAATGTGCGGCAAGCATGAAAGCGTCTCGACGTTGTTGACGACCGTTGGCTGACCGAACAAACCTTCGACCGCGGGGAAGGGCGGTTTAATGCGAGGCCAACCGCGCTTGCCCTCCAACGATTCAATCAACCCCGTCTCTTCACCGCACACATACGCCCCCGCGCCGCGATGCACATGAATATCAAGCGAATAGTCGCTGCCAAATATCTTTTTCCCAATGTAGCCGGCTGCGTACGCCTATTCGACAGCGTTCTGCACGATATGAAACTGCTCATGAAACTCGACGCGAAGATAGATATAAGCGGTTTGCGATTGCGTCGCAAAACCCGCGATGATCGTCCCTTCGATCAACTGATGAGGGTCGGTTTCCATCAAAACTCGATTGCAAAACGTCGGCGGTTCCGATTCGTCCGCGTTGACGCAAAGTAGTGTTCGCGTTCGATCCTTGGGAAGAAAGCCCCATTTCACACCGGCAGGGAAACCCGCACCACCGCGCCCGCGAAGGTTGGCTTTCTTAACTTCCTCGATGATCTCGCCGGGCGTTTGCTTCAAGGCTTTTCGCACACCCTGGTAGCCACCGCGCGATTCGTAGACCTTTAGCGTCGTCGATCCCTCGACGCCACGATTACGAAGTAAGACTGGTTCAAACGCTGCCATTGAGAAAACTCAGTTCGCTATCCGATTCGTATGTATCGCTCCGGGAGAATCAACCCGAAGTACAGAAGACTCCACACAACCATGCCCATCGCGACCCATTTGCGATTGCCCGATAAGCATCGCGGAAGCAACATCATGTACAGGACCGGTAGGTAGTCCAGCGAAAATCTGTTGATTCCGCGCTGAGACCAGCCGGTGTTGTGATAAAACAGCAGCGCCGAAAAAACGCCCAGCACCGAAACAAGCAACACGCGCGTCTGGGGGTCTCGCCACAACTTCCGCGCGTCTACAAACAAGAACAGCAGCAGCGGCGTAGTCCACCAAATACCGGTTCCATAGTAGTTCGGCGTGAGACGAAGTTCGGTTTTGGCATCTGCCGTTACGCGATCCAGCTTCGGAAGCCCCAGAAAACTGTAGTAGAGGTTTCGCGGGACGAAGTGGGGTGCGAATAGACCGTAGTCGCTTGCGTTGCGAGAAATTTCGCTCGGCGGCTGGTCGTTGTAGATGTACGAGTAGCCAGAATCCAAAGGGTTTCCGAATTTGAGCGCGTTGAGCGTTAGCGGTAGGGCGGTGATGACAACCCCGGTGAAGCAGACCGTCGCGATCGCACAGCGGCGCGGTCGTCCAGGGGCCTTCTTCATCGCCGCGTACAAAAGCGGGATCGCGAAGACGATTGTCAACTGTCGCGACCACGCAGCGATCAGCAGCCCGATGCACCCGACCCAAATCCGTCGCCGACCGAAGTAGTCCGCCAACAGAAGCAGCAACCCCAACATCGCAAGTGCGTGGTTGATGAAGTACGGCGTGTGTGCTCGCGTCATCGTCCCGAGCACCTTGACCGCCGACGTACCTGCGATGAATCCGATCGCAAGAAGCGCTGCCCACGGGGCGGATCGCGTCTGCTGATAGCAAACCGCGTACGCGAGAACCACAATCGGCAGCAAAATCGCGAATACCAGAAATGGCTGCGGAATCCCCCAGCAGATCGGACCGAAGACCGCCGCGATCAGCGTGAACATCGGCGGGAACACGTTGTACGCACGTCCATCGACGAGCGCCGTGTCCAGTGTCCGTTCTGGGAGATATAGTTTTCCGTTCCACCATGCTTGAGCTTCCGCTACTTGCGAATTTTCCCGTGCAGTGAGCTGGCGCTGTGGGCGGATGCTTGGTTGCACGAGCACCCATGCAAATAATAGGACGGCAAGACACCCAAGAACCCAGCCTCGCCATTGATTGCGCCATTCCTGCGTTTCCACATTCCAAACTTGCTCCGCGCCGTTAGTCGGACGCTTTCATCTCTGCGACATCCGAGGTCGACTCAAGTCCGGGTACATCTTTCGCGCCAGCGTCAGTCGCCGGCGCGTCAAATAAGTCGCTTCGCTTGTGATCGATCTTATCGTTATTGTCGTCAGCGAGAATTCGGCCCACGTCTTCGACCTTGACGCACTTGTGCATTTTTTCGTTGATCAACAAACACGGCGCATGGTCACAGCCAGCGAGACACTCTTCTGTGACGAGGCTAAACCGCCCGTCGGGGGTCGTTTCATGCTCGCCGATGCCAAGCTGCTTTTTTAGTTCTTCAAGAACATCCGCGCCGCCCATCGTTTCGCAGCTAACACTTCGGCAAGCGGTGATGACCTTTTGGCCCTTTGGGTGCGTCCAAAAGTGCGTATAAAACGAGATTGTATCGATCACGTCAGAAGGATGAATCTCAAGAATGTCCGCGATTTCCTTCATCGCCTGCCAGGAAATATGCCCGAGTCCGTCCTGCACGATGTGCAGCGCGGGCAGCAAGACCGCACGCTTCGTATCATACCGGGGGAACAGCGAGCGAATCTTGTTACCCAACGCTTCCGAAAGAATCGGCGGGGCATCGGGGTTGATTGCTGGCTCATTTCGATTGACGGTTTTCCAGGACATCGGTGCTGTAATCGTTCCTTAAAGTTAGCGGTCAAGCTCCGCCGCGATGATGTTCATGCCGCTGAGTACCGCAATGACATCGCTAAGTTGATGACCTTCCACGAGTTTGGGAAAGACCTGGTAGTTTACAAAACAGGGCGGGCGACACCGTGCGCGATAGGGCGTATTGCCGCCATCGCTGACGAGATAAAAACCCAGCTCGCCATTGGCAGTTTCGGTCGCGCCGTAACATTCACCAATCGGCGGTGAGAACCCGCGATTGGTCATCACTTGCTCGAAGTGATGGATCAACCCTTCGATGCTGAAATAAATCTCGTTCTTATTAGGTAGCGTTTTCTTTTCGCCCGGAAGAACATCCACCGGACCTTCGGGGATGTTGTCGATGAGTTGAAGAACAATCTTCGTTGATTCCTGAAGCTCGGCGAGGCGAACAAGATACCGTGCGTACGCGTCGCCTTCCTTACTGAGCGGGACTTTGAAATCAACCGCGGAGCTGCCCTGACCGTCCCAATTGTCTGCGTAGCAAAGATACGGCTCGTCCTTGCGAAGGTCGCGACGAACACCCGAAGCGCGTGCCATCGGTCCGGACCAACCCCAGTTGATCGCGTCCTCGGTATTGATGACACCGATACCCTTCGTCCGCTCGACGAAGATACGATTACGCGTCAACAGCGTTTCCAAATCGCCGATCGCCTTTTGCAGAATTCCGTTGCAAAACGTCTTCACGCGAGCGGGCCAGCCGGGCGTGATGTCGTGCATCAGCCCGCCGACGCGCGTGTAGCTCGTGGTAAAACGAGCGCCGCAAATGTCTTCAAACAGGTCGTAAATCGTCTCGCGCGCGTTGAACGGATACATGAACGCCGTAAACCCGCCAAGGTCCAACCCGGAGCATCCCACGCAAAGCAGATGATCTTGAATTCGCGCCATCTCGGCGATAATCGTGCGAATGACCTTGCATCGCGGGGTCAGCTCAACGCCGAAAAGCTTCTCGCAAGCATGGTGCCACGCAATGTTGTTCGCCATCGGCGAGACATAGTTCATCCGGTCGGTGACAACGACGTACTGGTTATAGTTGTGATGTTCGCCGAGTTTTTCGAACCCGCTATGAAGGTAGCCAATATGAATGACACAACTAAGCACGCGCTCGCCGTCTAACTCAAGAACGTGGCGCAGTGTAGTGTGCGTCGCCGGGTGCTGCGGACCAAGATTCAAGACCCATACGTCGCTGTCCGGCGCTTCGCGCTCGTACGACGCAGGCCCAATCTCGCCCGGTTCAAGTTGTGTCGCGGTCTGGTTCATCTGCAAACTGATTTCTTAACGACTCCGGTTCGCGCGTCGATACCCGTTAGTTTTCGTATTCCTTGAGGAACCCGCCAAACTCCCGTCGGTGTGACTCCTCATTCTCCATCAACGTAATGCACATATCCTGCGTGGCATAATCATATCCATCACACAACTCGATGATCTTCCGGTATTGCCGGATAGCGCCGTCTTCTGCCTCGATCACGCCCTTGATGACGGTCGTCACGTCGGTCGAGCTTTCCGGAGGCTGAAGGCTCTTTTGCGATGCCTTAAACGCCATGCTCCCCGGTATCCGGCCACCAAGCACACGAATTCGTTTCGCAAGTTTTTGTGCGTGTCCCAGCTCTTCGACAATGTCTGCAGCGAGCGCCTTCTTAATTTCCTCAGCCCGGACTCCGTCCAAGTTCTCTGAGTTCGCAAGGTAATTCTGGACGGTTTCCATTTCCATCCAATACGCCGCCGTCAGCTCAGTTATAATGCCTCTTGTTTTTTCTGGATTATCGTAAATCGTCATCGCTCAGTTCCTTTGCAGGTTATTCGCCGATGGCCCTGCGGCGCGGTTCGTTTAGACTCAACTACTCTCCCGAGTCAATCTCTCAAAATCCTCACGCTCCCCGCGACCTTGTAGCGGATAGTCCTTACGAAGCGGGTGCGCCCCGAACGTCTCCCACGTAAGAATCCTTCGAAGGTCGGGATGCCCCGTGAACTTCACGCCAAACATATCCCACACCTCACGCTCCAGCCAATTCGCCCCGTTCCAGATCGGTGTTACCGACGGAACCTCGGGAGTGGGATCATTCACAAAAC
>JAJRUK010000287.1 GCA_024277835.1 Planctomycetota bacterium
ACAAGCCCGGAAGAATGCCGTTCCAAATAATCGCGGATCTGAGCATCGCAGTAACCGACAACCACAACCAACCGCCTGAAGCCCTCCTCCACCATGCAAGAAAGAAGCCGTTTTAGAATGGGAATCCCGCGCACTTCTGTAAGGCACTTGGGGCTGTTGTCCGTTAGCGGCTGTAGACGTGTCCCAGACCCAGCGGCCAACAAAAGAGCCGTGGTAATCAGGCCATCACCGGGATCGCATAGCCCCATGGGCAACGGCAATACATCTTTCTTACTGCGATACTCCCTAGAACCGATTTTCTTATCCATACGGGTTGCTTTCTCCGTCATATGAAGTGTAGCCGCAATTCGCCATATCCTGCCGCGAACCGCTCTCAGCCGTTTCTGTTTCCAACACCGACCGCCATCTCCGGTTACACGATGGTCCCGGTATAGCTAGAAGTGACCAACTCTAGTAGCCATCGCCCATCAGCGTTGCAGAACGCGGGCTACGCACCGCCCCAATCCGTAGGCATATCCGCCAGACGGTCAATCTACGCCGGTCGCTCTGCCGTAGGGCAGGAGTGGGAGCCTAGTTGCATAGGTCAGGGTACCGATGACTCAAACTGGGCGATATAGGACTCGAACCTATGACCCCCTGCTTGTAAGGCAGGTGCTCTAACCAACTGAGCTAATCGCCCCGACGAGACGGTTGAGCATATCAGATCGCGTGCGATAGCGGAAGCGCGGCGATGGTGACTGAAAACGGGCACCGTTGGACGTCGCGAGGACGGAAAGTGAATGCAACACTAAGAAATGGAGTCAAGGATTGAGGGCTGGCTTAACAGACTGGTGAAAAAGTGTGGCACCGGTTTGTGACCGGTGTGCTGTCCTCTGACTGATCGCCTTGCACCGGCTACAAACCGGTGCCACATTGAAAAACTTCGCTTTTCAACGAACTGTTATCGCGATGCGCGGAAGGTGAGGACCGTCACGTCGTCGGAGAGCGACTCATCTCCCGCTGCCTCTTCGAGGATTTCGAGCAAAGCGTCGAGGCTGTGCGACGGGTAGCGCGAGAGCGGCGCGTCGTCCGATCGCGATGAAGACGCTGCACTCTCTCGCAGAACCATCGCCCAATCGAGCGGTAGCTCCTCAAGCCCGTCCGTGAAGAACGAAATCGTCTCGCCATGAGCAAGCACGTGCGTGTGGCGCTCGAGCGTCGGATTTTCGATCATGCCCAGCACAGTGCCATCACTCGAAAGACGGGTGACGTCGCCAGCTTCATTGACACCCAAAGGAGCCGGGGCGCCCGCTCGCACCCATTGAAGCTCGCCCGTCTTTTCATCGTACGTTCCGCAAATGGCAGCCACGAATGAGCAGTCGGCAAAATTGTGCCCCAGTAGCTCGACGTTTAAGAGGTCGAGCGCGTCGAGTGGATCGTACTTCCCGCAGCAACCGGCCGTCCTGGCATGCGTGCCAAGAACACCGCGAGCAAGCGACGCAAGCAGCGCCGAAGAAACACTGTGACCCGTCGCATCCACAATCCAAAACCCAATGTGCGATTCGTCGAGTCGAAAGACATCATAGAGATCGCCGCCGACCGAACCTTTCGATCGAGACCACGCTAGAAGCGAAGCGCCGCTTACATCAGGAAGATTTCGAGGACAAAGCTCGCGCTGCAAAAACGAAGCATCACGCAATTCGTCATCAACAAGGCGAAGCGTCGGGACGGGATGGAGTTGACGTTGAACCGAATCGAGTTCAGCAACCGAGAGGGGTGTCGTCGGGGTCTCCTCTTCTTGGGCGACGGCGAAATCAAAGAACGTATCGTGAAGGAGTTGAACTTGTGGTTGATCCATCAGTCGCTTTCGTCCGTAGCAGAGGAACGGTCGAACAGAGTCGTCATGCGCATCAGTGCGCACACGTTTTTCGACGGACTGACTGCACCACTGAAGTTAACGATGGAAACGAGAAGCGAGCTGCACTTCGATCAGGCGGAACCGACGTCGAGCGTACCGTCCCATTCTTGCGAAGTGTGGCTATCTCTTTGCGTCTCGACGGCGTGAGCGTAGATGGTCGGCGCAAGGTCTGACGGATCGAGATCACCACACTCGCCGAGAATCGCAAGACAAGAATCCCACTGGCAGCACTGAAAACAGCGGATCGCTTCTGCGAATCGCTCGGCCGACGCGATCCGCGAAGCATGCCGCGCCCACGCCGGGTCCAGAAGTTCAAAGGCCTCAACCGCGCGCTGACGGCCCTGCACACGAAGCTTCCCGATAGACCGAAAAACAAACCCAGCCCCCGCCCCGTCGCGCGTTTCCTTGTCCACCAGAATCGACGCGCCCAACACTTTTGCCGCCCGCTCCAGACGCGACCCGACGTTGACCGTGTCGCCGATGCATGTGTAATCGAGCTTCACGCCGCTACCATAATCCCCGACGAACGCCTCCCCGGTCGCAACACCAATCCGAACAACAAGCCCCTCGCCCCCGCCACCGTCGAGTTGGGCGACGTCGCGCCTTATCGACAGCGCAGCCTCACAAGCGCGCGTTGCGTGGTCATCGCATTGCAAGATCGGTGCGTTAAAGAAAGCGAAAACGCCATCTCCGATAAACTTGTTCACCAGCGCACCGCGCGCGACGAGTTCCTCACTGGTCACGGCAAGGTACGGATTCAACACGTCTCGCGTTTGCCCGGGACCGAGCTTTTCGCTCATCGCGGTGAACCCCGCAAGGTCGCAGAAAAAGCAAGACACCGTCGCAGACTCCGGCGAGAGGTCGGTGACGTTTAGCTCCCCCGCAATTCGCGACGCAACAGCTGGCGACGCATACTGCGTAAGAGCGCGCGTCAGGTTTCGCCGAGTGCGCTCCGCCGTTGACTGACGCCATGTCGTCACGACCGCCCATGTCATGAGGCCCGTTGCAATGGCCGGGATGGTGGCTAGATGAATCAGTCGTGTCGCAAACAGCGTCGCACCGACAACCGCGACCAGACCAACGACCACAACCATCGCCGCCACGCCCGTTTCCCAACCTCGCGCACCGCTACCAACCGTGACGACCAGACCAACGATCAAGAACATCGCCAGATTCCACGACAGCGGCGCACGCACTGGCACGCGATCCTGGAGCAACATGTTTACGATATTTGCATGAACCATCACGCCTGGCATCGCGGCATGCACGGGCGTTGCAACAAGATCGCCCTGCGCGGACGCGGTATACCCGACCAAACAAATCTTGCCGTCGATCAGAGGCCCTAGCTCTTTCACGAGCTTGTTAGCACGCGCCTTGAGGCGCTGATTTTTCTCATGAAGGTCGGCGGCTAGTTCATCGTGGCTGAATTGCTTGAAGAACCCCGCGAGCGCCGCCTTTTCAGTCTTTTCTGCTTGCGTCGTCGCCTCCGCGTCCGCCCACAAACCCCAACGATGCTTCAGCCAAAGCTTCGCGTCGCGTTCAACGGCATCAAGCGACTTTCGAATCGCGTCAACACTCGCCACCCCCATGTCCTGATCGTCCGCTGCGCTGGCGAGTCGCTTTTTCGCGGCAAGCCACGCATTCACGCTTTGCACATACTTGCCATATTCACTCGGCGTATCTG
>JAJRUK010000288.1 GCA_024277835.1 Planctomycetota bacterium
AACCACGAATGAGTCAAAATCCCCGGACCTCTCCATCGACCTCGCCGGAATCCCGATGAAAAACCCGGTTATGACGGCTTCCGGCACCAGCGGCTACGGCCCGGAACACGCTGAGCACATGGACCTCTCGAAATTGGGGGCGTTCGTCACCAAAGCCATCTCGCCCGAACCAAGAAAAGGCAACCCCCCGGAGCGAATCTACGAAACCCGCGGCGGGATGCTCAACGCAATAGGCCTTGCCAATATGGGGCTGGAAAAGTTCATCACTGACCGCGTCCCGTTCATCGAGACAATGGGGACGCCCGTCATCGTTAACGTCGTCGGCCACTGCGTTGAGGATTACCTGACGGTCTGCCGCCGCCTCGATGAAGTGGATTGCATCGCGGGGCTGGAGCTGAACGTATCGTGTCCGAACGTTACTGATGGATTGGAATTTGGAACAGACGCGTCGAGGTTGGCCAAGCTCGTCGCGACCATTCGCAAAGAGGTCAAGCGGGCCAAGCTCATCGTAAAGCTTTCCCCGAACGTAACCGACATCACCCAGACCGCTAGCGCCGCGATTGAAAGCGGCGCGGACGCCCTCTCGCTCATCAACACGCTCCGAGGCATGGCGATCAACGTGAGTACGTGGAAACCCATGCTGGCCAACCGCTCCGGCGGTCTCTCCGGCCCCGCCATTAAACCGGTCGCCCTGTTCATGGTCAACGCCGTTTACAACGCGGTCGCTAAAGATGCGAAAGTGCCAATCATTGGCATGGGCGGAATCGAAAACGCGCGTGACGCGGTGGAGTTCTTCTTGGCAGGGGCAACTGCCGTCGCCGTCGGCACCGCTCTCTTCGTTGACCCAAAGACCCCCCTGCACATCACCGAAGGTCTGACAAGCTACCTCCAAGAGCGCAATCTAACTACGATCTGCGACCTAATCGGTCAGTTGAAATAACCCCGAACGTAGGTCGGGGCATCGACCCGACATTCACGGCAAGACGACGACCTTCGGAACGATTGCACGCCGCATGGGCTGGCGAACCCCGTAGCTAAGCGACCGCCAAATCCACTCCATCGGACCAAACCGAAACCGTCGAAGCCAAATCGGGGAAAGAAAGAGCTGCACCGCCCATACGACCGCCACAATCCCCAACTGACCGACCCGGTCCACGCGCCCCACCAACCCAAACCCGTGTCCGTAAAACAACAGCGAGCAAATCAAAGACTGCGTAATGTAAGTCGTCAGCGCCATCTGCCCGACGGCTGCGAGCCGATGAGTTAACCACGTCATCATTCCCGCCCGACAGATCAACATGATCAGCGAAACGTATCCAAGCGCCATGATCGGAGAAGCCGCGAGAAAATAGACCCGCCCGCGTAGCAGCGAATATTCCGCCTGCCAGTTCATCGCGAAATTCTGCTGAAGGCCGTACAGAATCAGCGGCAACCCCACCAGCATCGCGAGCGCAACAAAGATCACATACGACCGCGTCGCCATTTGAAGCGTGAACATCCCGCGACGATAAAGACCCATCCCCACCAGCATCGACCCGCCACAAACCCAAAAAAGCCCCAGCGGGAAAAGCACAACCTGAATCGCCAGCGCCTCCGACATCCTGGCCCCCATCTGCCCCCACCACCCGGAACGAAACGTAGCGTTATGAGCCGCGATCTGCTCGACGCTAGGAGAAAAATTCGCTGAATAAATCTCGGCGGTGTACTGCGGATCCACGCTCCGCAAAATCGAATCCACACCGACAAGAATCAACGCGGCGACAACAAACGCAAGCGCACCTGCGATCAACTGAACGGTCGCACTCTTTCGCCGCAGCAAGAAAACGACACTCCCGCAAAGTGCATAGTCATAGAGAATATCGCCCGACCAGATTAGATAGGCATGCAACAACCCCATTAACAGCAGCACGCCCATCCGCCGATAGTGAAGCCCCGTGGCGTTTCGACTGGCTGCAACGCCTCGCTCCTCGACCAGCGCAATCCCCACGCCAAAGAGCATCCCGAAGATCAGAAGGTCTTTGTAGCCAAACAAGATTTGCAGCGCGACCCAGACACCCACGTTCGTCGAGTCGGTCCACGCACAACCATACGGATTGCTAAACCCGGCCCCGATCATGGCGAAGAGCTGCACGGTCATCACAAGAATCCCGAGCGCCGTCACCCCGCGCAATACATCAATCGCCGCAATCCGCCCTCCCTGCTGCACAGGCAAGACGATATGCGACACATATGGCGCAACCTCATCCCGCACAGCCCCCGTAGGTCGGGTCATCGACCCGGCATTCCTTGACACCAATATTCCATCCAAATACGTTACCGTTTGTGTCAGAATACGTTCGAGCATTCTCTCCCGGCGGAACATTTTTCTTCACCGTAATCACGCATCGACGCGTACCGATTTTCCGCAACGCAACCGCTCGCCGCTTCCTCCGCGAATCCATCGCCCATGTTCGGCGCAATCGCCCGTTCACCGTCGAGGGCATGGTGCTACTTCCCGAACATTTGCATTGCGTATGGACGCTGCCCGACGGCGACACCGACTTTTCGACTCGCTGGCGGAAGATCAAGGAAGGATTCACACGCGCCTACCTCGCATCCCGCGTCGGTATTGAGCGAAGCGTAACACCCGCGACGCGCGACAAAGGCAACCGCGGCGTCTGGCAACAGCGATTCTGGGAGCACACCATCCGCGACGAATCCGATTTCGCAGGCCACATGAATTACATCCATTACAACGCCGTCAAACATGGCCACGTCAACTGCCCCCACGCGTATCCATTCTCAACATTCAAGAAATGGATTGGCCGTGGTATCTACACGGACAAGTGGTATTGTATCTGCGATGGCAATGCGCCAAAACCCCCAAACTTCGAGAACCTCGCCGCGACCGCAATGGAATGATGAAGACGCGAAAAAACGGTAGGTCGGGTTATCGACCCGGCGCATTTATCATCGTAGCCCTTGCGAAAAATGCCGGGTCGATGACCCGACCTACGCGACTCGGGCTATCGTGTGTTACTCCGGGTGCCGCCAACACCTGTAGTATGCTAGAGCGACCATG